>JBFJNS010000007.1:0-17615 GCA_041618055.1 Binatia bacterium | reverse complement strand
GCGACTATCCAAGCATTCCGTACGATCGCCTGTTTCGCGAGTGGAACGAACTAGGTTACTCCGACGAGTTGATGGAAAAGATCTTTCACACCAACGCGGAGCGCATTTTGGGGCTGTAGAAAAGAGTCAATTCGTTCAAAAGTTCAAGGTTCAAAAAGCTCAAGTCGTATAACGCAAATTCAGCGCGCTTTGTTTCCGCGTTCGAATGATCTTGTTCTTGGCGTCTGTGAGGCGACGTCAATCAGCTTTGCGCCGCAATCTCGACAAGGGACGTGAGCGTCACCTGTGACGCTGATGCTTCGGCAGCGTTGAAGAGTTTACGCTCCGCTGCGCTCCCGAACGGCGCCGATGAGGAAGACATAGGCGATGATGGGGATCGCAGTGACCACGATCATCGCCGTAATGATGTCGTTCATTCCCGAGATGAGCTGGGCGGCGACGAGCGGCGTGATCACCGCTGCGACATAATGCAATGACATGATGATGCCGGTGGCGGTCCCTCTGTTGGCCAGCGAAGTTGTTTCTTGTGCGAGTGCGACTACCAGTGTCGGCGCCGACGCCCTGAGGGCGCCAAATGCAAAGAATCCCAAGGCGAGCGCCAAAGGCGAGGCCAAGCCGTGGTAAATGACAATGGAGGCAATCGCGGCGGGAAAAGCGCTCATGAGAATGACGCGTTTTCTTCCCCACCTGTCCGACAAGGCTCCGAGCGCCAGCGCGCCGAACATCTGCGCTAGACTCCAGATGCCCATGACCCAGCCCGTTTCGCTCAAGCTGAGCTCTTTCGCGCTGCGTAGCAGCGTCGGCGCCCACGAAGCCGTACTCCAGAAAACCGAGCCGCCGAGTAGCTCCGCCACGGCGAGAAGGATCAGAGCACTGGAGAGAGATCCCTTGAGATCGATGGAGCGCTCAGAGGCTTTGGCTGGACGATGACGCGGCGCTTTCCAAAGCTGCAGGAACATAACCGTAGCTCCGATTGCGCCGACGATCTTGAATGCATCGTGCCAACTTGAGCTCGCGATCACACGGCTCGCCAGTACCGAACCGACAGCGCCGCCGATCCCATATGCTACGGCGACAAAGCTCGATGCCAGCCCCTTGTTTTGCGGCGCGATGTCGGACATGAGCGTGTACGCGGATGTCGGTATAAACCCATAGCCCAGGCCTGTCATGCCGAGAAAGAAAAATGTAGTGAGCTTATGGTTGCCCATGCCCGCGAGGGCAAAGCCGAACGCAAGAAAAGCAAGCCCCGAAACGAGGACGCTCTTGCTACCGATTTTGTCGGCGAGCCTGCCGGCGTACGTGCTCGACAGCGCGGCGATGACAAATATGACGGAAAAGAGAGCGCCCGCCTCAAGGGTCGTCAAAAGCAACGCGCTCTGCACATCGGGCAGAGCGATGCCCAGCGTAGCAACCACCATCGCGGGGACGAGATTTGAGGTGGCTGTGATTACGGCCGTCGGCCAGTGGGTTTTAGTTGTGTTCGACAATCGGGCTTCGCCGCTCTTTGCGCGGAAGAAATGCTGCACTTCTAAAAGAAACACGCGAGGAAAGCAAGACGGCGCTTTCTTGCGATCGCCTGATGGTTGGAGGTGGCCGGAGGCTGCGGTCTTTGATGCGGCGGTAAAAATGACCTATAACCTATGCTTGCGAGGTCTTGAGGCTGGGCTTGTGGACGATGCAAAATCGCCGTCCAGCTTCCGGGCCAATCGACGAAAGGAGATATCTCATGAGTTCGCAAGACATTTTAGACCAGCTAGCTCAAGACATGGCAACACTGCTCAGAGAGCCTGTCGGGAGCAGGAGAGTGGAGATTACCGATCTCACACCGCGGGATGGACAGCAGTGTAAGCTGGCAACGCGAGTGACGACTGACGATCTCCTGCCCCTGTGCGCCTCTCTCGATCAGTGCGGCTTCTATGCTGTGGAGGTCTGGGGCGGGGCGACCTTCGATGTCTGCATGCGGTATCTGAAGGAAGACCCATGGGAACGACTGAGGCGAATCAAGGCGGTCATGCCCAACACCAAACTGCAGATGCTCCTGCGGGGGCAGCATATTCTGGCTTACAGGCCTTATACGGATAAAATCGTTTACAAGTTTGTCGAGAGAGCCATCGCTAACGGCATGAACGTTTTCCGCGTGTTCGAGGCGACCAATGACTTCCGAAACATCGAGGTCGCTACCAGGGCAGTGAAAGAGTTCGGGGGTGAAGCCCATGTAGAGGTGAACTACACGGTAAGTCCCGTCCATACGCTCGAAAAATGGATGGAATACGCTGAACAGTTGATGGAGATAGGCGCGGACTGGCTCTCTCTGAAGGATGCGACTGGTATCCTGACTCCCTTCGACAGCTACCGGATCATCAAGGGGATAAAAAACATCGCCAAGGATGAACTGCCGGTGCTCCTCCACTGCCACGACATGGGCGGGACGTCCAGCATGTGTCACTTTATGGCCGTCCTGGCCGGCGTCAATATGATCGATACGGTAATGTCGCCGCTGTCATTCGGCTCGGCGCATCCCGCAACCGAAACCATGGTAGCGGCCTTGAAAGGCACGCCCTTTGATACCGGCATCGACCTCAAGCGACTGGAAGAACCGGCTCAGATCACAAAGCAGATTAAGGAAAAATACGAGAAATACGAGACGGGATATACCGGTGTCAGCGCCGAAGTGTTCATTCACAAGATCCCTGGTGGAATGATTTCCAACATGGTCGCACAGTTGAAGGAAGCCGGCAGAATGGATCTCATGGAAGCGGCTCTGAAAGAGACGCCCAGCGTGGAGAAGGATCTAGGTCATCCGCCGCTTCTCACGCCGACTAGCCAGATCGTTGGTGTTCAGGCGGTGCTGAATGCCCTTGCGGGAGAGAGATACAAAATTGTGACCAAAGAAACCAGCGATTACGTAAAAGGCAAATACGGCCGGCCGCCTGGTCCCGTGAACAAAGAGCTGATAAAGAAGATCATGAAAGACAAGGAGCCGGACTATTCACAAAGATCCGGCGAACTCGCCGATCCATCCGACTGGGACAAGGCAGTTAAGGATTTTGGCCCTCTGGCAAAAAACGACGAAGACATTCTTCTCGGCGTGCTGTTTCCAATGCAGGCGAAGGAGTTCTTAACCCTGAGGGAGAAAGGGGAGCTTGGGACGCAAACGGCTTAAGCCGAAATTCTCACTTGTGAATGGCATCGGGCCTCATCTGATGGTGAGACACGGGCCGCAGGTCATTTCGAGCAACTGTCGATCCCGGGATGCGATCAGTCGATTTTCGATCATCATTCGAATTGCAGGGGGCGGATTGCCTGGTTATTATTTTTACAGACCTAGGGCGCGTCTGGGAGTGAAAGTTTTTGGCGAACGAGGGTGAAAAAGCGCATGTGCAGAGGTTTACGTATATCTTCGCGCTCGACGTCCCTTGCGCTTTTGTGCGCGCTGTTCCTATTCAAGGGGTGCGGAAATGTCGGGCGGGAGCCGATCCCTGGCGCTCCAGCTCACCATGTCGAGGGAGGATTCCGCAACATCGACACGAACTTCAGCCGGCCATCGAGTTGGACAAGGTGGAAATTTGTTTTCCGCCGTTTATGGTCGAGCTCGATCACTCCTCGGAGCTTTCAGGCGCCGCGCGTCGCTAACGACGGCGCTGACCTCCGAGCCGGCATTGTGAACCCAAGCATTACCTGGATCGGCCACTCGACTCTCTTGATACAGCTGGACGGTGTCAACATTCTCACTGACCCCCAGTGGAGCGCGCAAGCGAGCCCCGTGTCGTGGGCCGGTCCGAAGCGTCTCTCGCCGCCCGGACTGGCATTCGAGGACCTGCCCCCGATACACGCGGTTGTGATATCTCACGACCATTACGATCACCTGGATCTGGCGACGGTGAAGCGCCTTGCGGCGACCCATGATCCGCTTTTCTTGGTGCCCCTCGGCATGAAGGCGTGGTTTGCCGATAACGGCATGAGCCGGGTGGAAGAGCTGGACTGGTGGAAGGAGCGCGAGTACCGCGGAGTGAAAATTGTTTGCCTCCCGGCCCAGCACTTCGCGCAGCGAACGCCGTGGGACGCGAACACGCGGCTTTGGGCGTCGTGGGCCGTCATCGGTGGCGACGGGCGGCTGTATTTTAGTGGCGATACCGGTTATTTCGCCGGCTTCCGGGAAATTGGCGGAAGGCTCGGCCCATTCGACGTGGCAGCCATCGCCATCGGCGCGTATCTGCCGCCGGAGATCATGAAGTCAGTCCACACCACGCCGGAGGACGCAGTACAGGCATTTGAGGACCTTCGGGGGCGCGTGTTGCTCGGCGTGCACTGGGGAACATTCGACCTCGCGGAAGAACCTTTGGATGAACCGCCGCAGCGCATGCTGGCCGAAATCCGCCGCCGCGGCATCAGTCCCGAGCGCGCCTGGATCCTCAAGATCGGCGAGACCCGCCGCTGGTAAGAGAAGAGAACCATGACAGGCGCGTCCAAGCGCCGCAGGACAGCCGTTTGTGTCTTAGAAAATTTCGGTTAATATGATGAGGCTTGCAGCGTTGATTTGGCGGAAATTCATTTTTTTCGAATGGGGGGGCGAAAATGGACTTCACGCTCGATTCGTTTGCGTCTGAGTGCCGTCGAATTCTCAAAGCCGAACCCGGTCTTGCGGGACGGGAACAAGTCCGCGACCTACTGAAGGAGGTTCTCAAAGACGAGAAGTTCCTTTCAGCTTATCTCAACGACAAAACGCCGGAGAGGCAGGTGCTCTACGAAGATCAGGAGCTTGGTTTCTGCATCTGCGCGCATATGAACAAGGGGCCCAAGGATTCGAATCCTCACGATCATGGTAGCTCCTGGGCGATTTACGGTCAGGCCCTTGGGGAGACGGAAATGAGCGATTGGGAAATACTCGAAGCAGCGGGCGAGGGCAAACCGGGCAAAGTCCGGCGCGCGAAAGTTTACAGCCTCAAACCGGGGATGGCGCACTTGTACAATGAGGGCGACGTGCACTCGCCCAGGCGCGCAGCGACCACCGGACTTATTCGCATTGAAGGCAAGAACACTCAAAAAATGACGCGGCTCGCGTATCAGGCGATGTGACCCAAATTTCGGGCGCTGAGCGTTATAAGCCGTGCTGGCATGGGCGGAGCGGGACGAGTTGTTTGCTTACGTATCCGGTTGGGGCGTCTAGAATACACCGGTATCAAGCAACGAGTATATAATTCCTTTCAGCGACGGGTCCACAGTGTCCAGCCGAGTCACGGTGGTCCCGTCCGCTAAGGCATCGACGATGTCGGAGAGATCCTCCCGTTTCACGCCCGCGTACCAGCTCTTCTGAGGGTAGAGCACGATATTAGGCCCTGATTCGCAGGCCCCGAAGCAGAGGTAGGGTTTCACTTCTGCGTCGATAGATCGAGCCGCGACTTTTTCGCTCAGTTCATTCATAAGTTGTTCAGCACCTCGGATCTTGCAGTCAACATTTTGACAGACGAAGCAAATTTGTTTCATGAGAAGAAATTCCTATGCCGACTCAGATTAACTCAGGCGATAGGGGTGATGCAACAAAAGCGAGGGAAAAAACCGAACCTGCGGTTTTCATGTTCTCACGAAGTTTCAACCGATATAATCGCCGGTTGATTGCGGTTACGGAAGATCGCCCTGAGCGTTGCCCAACAGGGTGCAGGTGACTGACCGACTCCAAGGTCGGGCGTTCGCCAGAGGCTTTAAGTCCCGTTAAATCATTGAAAGGCGTTTCTTCTGAGTCAATCAGCCTCTCTGTAGAGCGCTATTCGAGAAAGGCTCTCACCTGCCGAGTCTCAGTGTGGGCTATTCCCCATGCAGCCTACCTGAATTCTTCCGAATTGCTCAGGCGGAACGGAGCCCAGGAAGCCTTTGAACAAATTGTGCCGCTCGAACAGTCGAACACTTCAATCGCGTCAAGGGCAAAATCAGAGTTGGCGGCACGTTCTTCGCTTTATGGCACTCCGGGGGGCTTGTTTTTCTTGTCGTAGTATTCCTGTTGAAATTCTGGTTTGCGCCGCTCGGCGAAGGCAGCCGAGCCTTCATCATAGTCTTTGCTCTGGCGCAGGTGCTGGTAATATTCCCGGTGGACTTCGAAGCCTTTCTCCCAGCCCTGGATCTCATATAATAGCTTGTCGATGTACTCGGTCGTATGCGCTGCAATGAGCCGGCCGTTGCGATTAATGGTCGCGCACAGCTCCAGGCAATCATCGATAAGTTTGTCGGGCTCGCAGATCTTCTGCACCAGACCCAACCGGAAGGCGGTGTCCGCGTCGATCATCTGGCCGGTGAGGGCGAACCAGTAGGCCCATCCCGTTGGCAGCTGGCAAACGTAATTGGGCCAGGCGGCCATGTGCGACCAGCGGACCTCGGAGCAACCGAACTTGGCCGTTGGGACGCAGTACCGAATGTCGCAAGCGAGAGCTAAATTAAACCCCCCGCCGACAGCATAGCCGTTGATGGCTGCGATGATCGGCTTGTGCATGCCCAGAGCGCGAAGATTGCCGTACTGTCGCGGTCCCGATCGCTCTCCCTTCATCTCGCCTTTCGCAAAAGCAAGGTTTTCCTTCAGGTCGCCTCCGGCGCAAAAAGCATCCGCCGTTCCCGTGAGAATAATCGCCCAGACGTCGTCGTCGTCCTTGGCTTTATGCCAGCAGTCGTCAAGCGCCCAGTAAAGATCGCGGCTGATGGAGTTCTTTTTCTCCGGGCGGTTGAGACGGATAATGGCGGTATGCGGTTCTCGTTTTTCGTATACGCAAATCGGTTCTGGTTCGGCCATGGGTCCTCCTTGTTTAGCTATGAGCCGTCAGTGTTCAGCAGTGAGCCTTTTAATCGATCCAACAAGCTGAAACTGGTTACTGATGGTTGATTACTGCTGTTGTCAATAAAGGACTTTCTCTTCTTCCAATTTCTTGATTTCTTCGTCCGACAGGCCCAGGAGGGCTTTAGCGATCTCATGAGTGTGCTCACCCATCAGAGGGGCCAGCCCGCGCACATTGCCGGGGGTTTCTGATAGCCGGACCGGGACGTTCTCGGTAACCATATCGCCGGCTTCTGGCTCCGTCATTTTTACCAGAAATCCGGTCGCGGCATATTGGGGGTCGTGTTTGAATTGATCCTCCACGTCCTGAACCACCGCCGCACAAATGCCGATGCCTTGCAATGTTTTCATCACCTCATATCGATCTTGCTTCAATGTCCAGCTTGTGACCCACCGATCCAGTTCGTCCTTGTGCCGGATGCGGCCCAGATGGGTGGCGAATTTTTCATCGCGCTCAAGCCCCGATTTTTCCAACAGGCGTTCGAAACGTTGCCATTCGTCCTGGTCGTAAATCGCAATCACGCACCAGCGGTCATCCCCCTTGCATTGGTACGGGCCGTAGGGCGCCGCAGTCAGGCTGCGATTGCCCTGTGGCTGAGGATCTCGACCATTGACTGAATATTCCAGATATTTCGGGCCCAGAAGCGACGCGCCGATTTCCGCCTGGGCGCTGTCGATCCACTGGCCGCGGCCGGTTTTTTTTCGCTGCATGAGAGCCAGGACGACCGCGAAAGCGCCGGTGACGCCGCCCATAAAATCAGGATGCTGAGTTCTTGGTTCAGCCGTCGCGGTGGTCGCACCCGGATAGTTCCACAAATAGGTTGTCCCCATGGTGTTGCCCACATTCGGGCCGTAGGTGAGATCGGGAGCGTGGGGGCCGGTACAGCCCATGCCTTTGACGCGTATGAGAATGCAGGCAGGGTTAATTTCTTTCAATTGCGGAAAGTCGAGCCCCCATTTCTCCAGAATGCCAAGCCCGTAGTTCTCAACGACCACATCGGATTGCTTGATTAGCTCCTTGACGAGGTTGCGGCCTTTTTCGGTCTGCATGTTAACGGTGAATGATTTTTTTCCCCGCTGGAGCTTCATGAAATCCGGATTCATGTTCCATTTCTTCGGATCTTCCCCGCGGTGACCGTCGCCGCGCAATCGTGTTTCGCAGCGAATGACTTCGGCGCCAAATTCGCAGAGCACACGCGCCACGGTCGGGCCCGCCGCGCCCGTAGTCAGCTCGACAACCCGTATTCCTTCGAGAGCAAACTTTGCCATCTAGATTACCCCGCTCACCCGCAGAGCGACGAGATCGTCGATCGTCATCCCGAGCTCTCCGCGGTAGATTTCTTCGTTGTGCTCACCGATCAACGGTGCGCTACGCCTGACCCGACCGGGTGTTTCGCTGAGGCGGGGCACCGGGCCGAAATGCGCGTACTTGCCGATGACGGAATGTTCCATCTGCGTAAATATCTGTCGCGCTTGGGTCTGCGGCGAATTGATGAACTCACCGGCCGTATTGATCGGAGTCACGGCGATGCGCCGCTTCTGGCCTTCTTCATAAAGTTCTTCTTTGGTCTGCCGCAGGCAAAACTCGGAGATCACTTTGTGAACGGGCTCCGGGTTTTTGCGCCGATACGCCATCTTCTCAAACTCTGGCCCAGCGATAGACGGCGGACGTCCCATCCAGTCCACCAGACGGCGCCATTGTTCGACGGGAATGATAAAGATGCGCACGAAACCGTTTTTTGTCGGGTAAGGATCGTAAAGGTCGGTTTCCTCGCCTTTGCGCGAGGCGCGGGCGGGCTTGACACCGCTATGCCCGTAGTGAGGAATAAAGTAGCCGGCGATATGGGCCGAGCACTCGTGCATGGAGACATCGATGTACTGTCCCTTGCCGCTGTCGAGCCGATGGTAAAGCGCGACGGCCGTGGCGAAGGCGCCGTACGTTGACGCCATGCCGTAGGCGATTTCTCCCGGCGGCTGCAGCGGAGGCTCTCCGGGTTCCCCCGCCAAGTAGAGAAGGTTGCCAAGCGCGAGCCCGGCCATATCGTTGGCCTTGTAGTTGCGCCAGGGACCGGTCTGACCGAAGGGGGTGATGGCGGCGTACACCAGCGCTGGATTCTGTGTCCGGAGCGCTTCGTACCCGATCCCGAGCTCATCCATGCGGCCGGGCCGAAAAGTTTCCAACACCACATCCGCTTTGCGCGCCAGTTCCAGAAAAATCGCCCGCCCCTCTGGAGCAGTGATGTCTAAGGTGATACCACGCTTGTTTGTGTTGAAGTGGAGGAAATAGAGGCTCTTTTCCGGATGCGGCAGGTCGTCTTTAAATGGCGGAGACCGTCGTGCTTCGTCGCCTCCCGGCGGTTCGATTTTCACCACGTCGGCGCCCATATCCGCCAGCAGCTTTGTGCAATGGAAACCCAGAGGACCCGCGAGGTCCAAAACGCGATAACCGGTAAGGGGTGGGGATGAATTTTCTTGTGCCATGTTCGCGTCCGCTTAGTGATAAAACAGCAGAAAGATTGTCGATCCGATTATTGCTGATCCTCTTACTAGATATTTTGTCTCGGTGTCAACCGTCCGAGCCGGCTCTAGTCCGAAAGGGGAAAAATTTGTTTTTTTTGTCTCCGACAGTTGGTATTGCCGACGACGATGGCATGTACATAGCCTACTAGCCGCGGCTAATCTCGCTGCACGGATGAGCCCTAACGGGCAATACCCATTGTTGCACCGAGCTTGTGAGCCAAAAGGGCCATCGCCATCAAAACCAAGATCATCAATACTCCGAGGGCGGCAAGCCAGTTGTACTGAGCTTGATCCAAAAGATCGAATATTAAGACCGAGAGCACAATGCTATCTGTCGAATACAGCAAGATCGATGTAGAAAGCTCCCTCAACGCCAAAATGCTGATATAAATCCATCCCGCCAAGAAGCCGGGAGTTAAAAGAGGAAGGGTAATCTTTCTGAATGTCTGCTGCCAGGATCCGCCACATGCATGGGATGCCTCTTCTAGCTCCGAAGTGATCTGGATCATTGAGGCGGATGCGGCCCGCACGCCGTAAGGCAAATATTTTGTCATATAAGCGACAAGCAAGATCCAGATTGTTCCATAAATCGGTATAGGAACGATTAGGTAGACCCACATAAGACTTATTCCCAAAACAATGCCTGGAATGGCGATGGGAACAAAAGATATGGCATCTAAAACACCTTTTCCTTTGATCTTAGACTTGACGGTTATCCACGCTATGACGGAGGTGACCAGCATCACCGAAGTAGCTGAACCGACGGAAAGGAAAAAGCTATTCTTAAATGCTTTCGTGGCTTCCGGGTAAGTGAGGATGAACATGTAATTCTCGAGAGACATCTTGCCTATGAGCTCAGCGGAGGGAACTCCGTAGTATGGAATAAAAGACGCCCAGATGAGGATAAAAACAGGAGTGACTACACCGATGGAAAAAATCACAACGGCGAGGGCTAAATGGAAGTATTTCCAAGGTCCAAGGTCGACAACACGAGGCCTGTAACCTTTCCCTGTTACGGTCGCAAATTGCTCCTGTCGCCGGGTTAATCTTTGGTATAGTAGGACACCTGCGACACAGATCACCAAAAGGTTCACTGCGTATGCGCCCGCCAAGCCATGATCTGAAGGGTACCGGTGTGTTGCGAGGTAAATCTTGCTGGTAAATACGTATATGTCGCCCGGTATGCCAACCACTGCAGGAACCTCGAACGCCTCGATTGCACGGACGAACATGATCAACATCACGCCAATCATCGATGGCCGCATGATAGGCAGCGTAATTCGCCGAAGGGTGGTGATAGTACCCGACCCAGCCGCCATGGACGCCTCTTCCAGCGCGGGATCCATGTTGCGTAGTGCCGCCGACATGAGAAGGAATGCCAGCGGATAAATATCGACGGCTTGGACCCAGATCATCCCCCACATGGAAAATACGTCAAATGGTCCCGAGGCCAAGCCCAGGAAGTTTTTCAAGGCTAAATTCACTACGCCGATCCTTGGGCTGAGCAGGAATACCCAACCGATGGTTGAAAGAATTCCGGGGATCAGCAATGGAAGCAGGGCCATTAGGCTACATGTTGTTTTGAAAGGGAGGTTCGTGCGCTCGTTGATCCATGCCAAGTAGGTTCCGATCACAAAGGCGAGAAGAGAAGATCCCAACGCAAACTGAACAGAATTCCAAGCCAGATAGTATGCCTCCTGGTCAAAAAAGGCGCTGACGTAATTTTGGATGGTAAAAACCCCTCCGGCAACCATGACGGGAGCGCTACGAAAACTACCGTATAAAAGGGTGCCAATAGGCAAAGCCGCAAGATAGAAAACAAGAAGGGAGCAGCCCCCGAGAATGAAAATCTGGGAATTCAGATAACGCTGCATAGCCCAGGCTCTCCTGACTCCGGACCGCCTAGTCACACAAAAGAGCTGGAGTCCTTCAATGCCCGTGGTTTCGGTCTTCGTCGGCGTGCTGCACGCCGCCTGATGTGCATAATGTAATCACCCTGCGCGCCAACACGCCCCTGCGAGTCCGTTGTCTTTTTAGAATAACCGGCCAACGCTAGGCCGGTTCATTGGCCGGACCGGCGTCTCTATCTACCGTTGGTTTTCCGTTGTCTGCATGGCGCGGCACGAGTGCAACGCTTTCTACTTCGGTCCTCCGAACAACTCCCGGAACTCGGTTCGGTATATCTGGAAGTTCTTGAAGATGTCTTCATCGGGAGTGCGAACCAGGTTTTTGCGATTCATTTCCTTAAAGCCGGGGCTCAGCCCTTCGACGTCCAAGCGCGCGGGCAACCTCCGCGACTTAGCCACGATGACCGCCGCTTCTCTTGACAGCAAGAAATCGATGAAGAGTCTAGCCGAATTGGGATTCGGAGAATGTTTCATGATCGCGATGGGACTCCCGTGCACGGCCATCGGATTGAGATCCTTTACCCAATCAACGGGTGCTCCCTTGCCGTGCTTGAAAATTTCGATGTGTTGGGCCCGGGTGATGGCCATGTGGAATTCGCCCGCCGCCAGCAAAGCCACGCCGTCGCTGACTCCTTTGCTGATTCGGATGTTTTGTTTGGAAAGCGCTTTCATGAATGCCTGGCCCTTTTCATCGCCCATCGCTTTGAGCATGACTTTGAACCATCCGATTTGGTCCCGAGGCATTGTCATCTTACCTTTCCACTTGGGCTGCAATAAATCCTCCCAGGACTTGGGCACGTCCGCGCCGGAAACCAAATTGGTGTTATACGCGATAATCACCGGATACCAGTAGACATCGAACCAATGGCCCGCTTCATCTTTAAACCTCGGGTCGATATCCGCTGCTTGCGGTGATTCGTACGCTGCCAGGACACCTTCTGCCTTGAGCGCGGCCAGATGTGGCGGGCTTCCCTGAAATACATCAAATGAGTGCCTTCCCGCTCTGAACTCGCTCAAGGTGCGCTCAAGTCGTCGTTCAGCGTCCGCTCGGTATTGGTTCACTTCCTTAATAAACGGGTACTTTACTCTAAAGCTATCCGCCAACTTCTTTGCAGTGCTCAAGCGCATGGCTATCGACGCTAGAAGCTTGCCGCTTTCCTTTTTCGCCGCTTCCACAAGTTCATTTTCTGCTCCGAAAGCTGGGTTATATCTTCCGGAACTGACGCTGCCCACGAAGAAGGTGAAGAGCAATGCCCAAGCGACGTGAAAAAACCTCCTCCGAATCTTCTTCATAATCGGCCTCCTTTCGTTTCAGAACCGACAACATTCTTGGAACGTTTCCAGTGCGAGTTTTGGAGGACTGTGTACGCATGGAGGAATTCTCAGGGCTGAGATGATGCGATCAGGTTATGTATCAACCTATAGTGATGGCGTCTGAGTTATGTCAAGGCGAATGTCCTTGGGAAGTCCGAATCTCAACGTCCTTCCGCGGAAGTCTGAAAGACGAGATGTCTGCCGCATCGGCCGGTCGAGACAGATTGGGACGTGGTTTTTGAAACCGCGCGTTCACTCTTCTCGCTCCCTTGATGCAGCGAATGCCTTTATGCTAGGTCTTACGAGACTTGAGTATCTGCTAATGGGCGAGAGGTTTGCGACTTGAATCCCTTTGTACGTAATGGGTTTTCCACTTGGGAAATTGCGAGTCTGTCACAATAATCGGGACCCGAAGGAATTGCCTAATATCCTGATAAACGAGTAAGCCTTATGTTAAACAAAAAACTCAGAATTGCTCCTACCTGTTATCACGTCCTCCATCTGATCCCGGTGATGTCGGCTCATGAAATGAATTTCTTTTACGACGAGGGATTGCGAACCGACGATGGGAGCCCGGCCTATGAACTCTTGCGCGACGCGATGGTGCCCTTTGGATTGGAGAAGCTGGGCCTCTCGCAGGCGATGAAGGAAAAATCAGTTGATATCGCTTTGGATGTCCAATCCCGGACCGTTTTTTTTCAGCGCGCCCGTGGTGCCGACCTGTACATCATCGCGGGCTGGCGCAATCAGCACTCCAATACTTGGGTCGGGGCACCGCATATCAAATCGCTCCAGGATCTCAAGGGGAAACGAGTCGGGATCAGTGATTTCGGCAGCATTCGCCATTGGGCCATCCAGATCCAATTGCGCAAGGCGGGGCTGGATCTGGAGCGGGATGTCGAGTGGGTGAGGGGTATGTTCTACCCTGTTCATATGCCCGCTCTGAGAAGCGGCAAGGTGGACTGTATTCCGTGCAAACCGTGGGAGTGGGAGGAACTCAAGAAAGAAGGGTGCAATGCCCTGGTGACGCCGGCCGATCAGTACCCGAGTGGGCGTCCCGAACGAATCATTGCGGCCACGGGGCGAATCCTAGAAGAGCGGCCTGATCTGGTCAGAAGTTTTCTGAAAGCGATGATCCGATCCTATTGGTTTGTGCGCGATATGCCCAAAAATTTTGAGTATATCTACAATCTCGAAAAGCGATTGCGGCTTCAAAGCGCCGATCCGGAAGAGCGGGGAGTCAAGATTTCCTGCGGCAAGCCGTTGGACTTGGAGGCGATGCCGTTTCCTCTGGACGGCAAGGCGACGGGCTTCGAAGATATGCTGAGTGAAGAGGAAAAGCTTGGGGAGCTTAATTATCAGGTTCCCGAGATCCAAAGCGTTTGTGCGCAGGACCTGGTTGACGAGGCCTTCAAGGAGCTCCGTGCTCGCGAAGAGTTGGACGCCGAGTATCAGCGGGTGAAAGCAATTGCCGCTTCCTGGGGATACTGAAGTCAGAGTCTGTTAATGATCAACGACAGCCGCTCCTGGGATTCCGCGATAGAAAACTTTTTGCCACCAAGTTCCCTCAAGGTTTGCTGGCGCGATGTCAAAGCACGCACGGCGTTTCAATCGCCAACAAGAATCCTCAATCGCTCAGGTGATACAGACTTCCTGACTTGCTTTTCATGGCTTGCCCGAGTTGGTCGATGATTGCTGCCGGAGAACGAACACTGTGGTGGAGGATACTTTTATGCTGGAGGGCAAGCTCAGGATTGCGCCGACTTGTTATCATGTGCTGCATCTCGTCCCCGTAATTTCCGCCCATGAGATGAACCTTTTCTACGATGCGGGACTCAAGTCCCCGGACGGGTCGCCGGCTTATGAAATCTTGTGCCATCCTCATCGATTTCGGTAGCACCTATACGAAGATCACGGCGGTTGATCTCGCGAAGGCCCGGCTTCTTGGCAGGAGTCAGGCGCCCTCCACAGTGACGACGGATGTGCGCGAGGGACTGCTGCAAGCGCTGCAGAGTTTACACCAAGGCTGTCAATTGTTTCCTCGCACTCCCGCTGGTCTTGATGTCTTGAAAGATTACCTCGTCTTGGCATCGAGCAGTGCGGCCGGAGGGTTGAGAATGGCGGTCGTTGGATTGGTTCCTGGTCTTACCGTGGAGGCGGCCACGCAAGCAGCTTTGGGGGCTGGAGCTAAAGTTGTTGGCTCGCTAGCCTTCAAGCTTGATCACAAGGCCATTCAAAAGCTCGAGGGCATGCGCCCGGATATGATTCTCTTGACTGGTGGAGCTGATGGTGGGGACTCAGGAACCATTTTGCACAATGCATTCTTGTTGGCACGTAGCGGGTTATCCGTGCCCATCGTCGTGGCAGGAAACACTCTGGTCACACGGGAGGTGTGCGATATTCTGGCCGCTGGCGGCAAAGATGTCCGGTGCGCGGACAACGTGATGCCGCGACCGGGAGAGGTCAGCGTAAATGGGGCGCGGGAAGAGATTCGAAGATTGTTTATTGAGCGAATTACCGAGGCCAAGGGGTTGGAAAGGATTCGGGAGGTTGTCCCAGTGGTTCTCCCCACGCCCATGGCCGTGCTCGAAGGGGTGAGCCTCGGGGCGCAAGGAAGCAATGGAGTGCCAGGTTGGGGCGATATGCTGGTGGTTGACGTCGGCGGCGCGACCACGGATGTTCACTCCATCGGATATGGCAAGCCCATGGGAGAGAACCTGTTCGAGCAAGGTTTGGCCGAACCCTTTGCCAAGAGAACGGTCGAAGGGGATTTGGGAATCCGCTTTAACGCGGGTACGATCCTGGCTCGAGTTGGGGCAGAGTATTTAGAAAGAGAGTTTCGTCAGTCATTTCCGAAACTCGCAATTGGTCCGGAAGAGGTGGTGAACTACATCGAGCAAATCGCCCAAGAGACCGACCGTATCCCGCAGATGCCGTGGCATGCCGCTGCAGACGCCATTTTGTCCCGGGCGGCGGTTGATCTTGCCATCGAGCGCCATGTCGGTAAGCGGGAGAGAATCGTTACGCGGGAAGGCGAGGCATGGATGCACTATGGAAAGGATTTGCGTGAAGCGCGCACGCTGATCGGAACCGGGGGCGTGTTCATCTATAATCCCTATGCTGCCTATATTTTGCATCCGGGTGCTCGCGACCGTTCCCGCTACGAGGTGCTACGGCCGAAAAATCCGAACACTTACATCGACTCGACCTATCTGCTGTACGCAGTGGGCTTGCTAGCCGAACGTTATCCGGGGGTGGCGGCACGCATTTTCAATGACCATGTGGTACCCGTCCGGTTTCAATTCAATCATTGAAGATGATATGCATCGAGCTGTAACGATCTTTTAATGTCATCTATGGAAGAATTGAAAAGCGAAAAGCGGAGGGCTCTGATGTTGGACAAGAAAACGATTTGGATGGGTGTTTGTCTTGTCTGTGCTTGGCTAAGTGCCACCCCTTTAGCCATCGCTGCGTCTTCACTGGAGCCGGTGACGGTGGCGTATTCGTCCTTTTCCGGAGCGTACGCACCGTTATGGGTCGCGACGGAAGAGCGCCTGGGCGCGAAATACGGGCTGGATATGAAGATTATCTACGCAGGCCGGATTCGACCGCAGCAATTATTAGTCAGCGGCGAAGCGCCATTTATCGTTGCCACGGGGACCGGGGCTTTGACGTCGCACATTCTCGCATCCAAGGACCAGGTGATCGTATTGACTTCCGTCAACAAGGTCGGGTCATCGTTGTTCACAAAGGCAGCCATCAAAACCGCCGAGCAATTGAAAGGCAAGACTGTCGCGACCGGCAGGCCGGGGGCGTTCGGCGATCAGATGGTGCGCTACGTGCTCAAGGCTAAATTGGGCCTTGAACCTGATCGCGATGTCAAGTTGTTGGCTATTGGGGAGGCGGCGCTCGCGCTGCCGGCTTTGGATCGCGGCATTGTGGATGCAGCATCCCTGACGATACCGGCAACTTTGATCGCGCGGAAAATGGGATACCACGAACTGGCCGACTATGACAAGCTCGGAGTCGTTTATCCTTACAATACGGTCACGACGCTGAGGGAAACGATCAACAAACAGCCGCAGCTCATAGAGAAAGTTCTGAAAACCATGATTGCAGCGATTGCAATCTATAAAACCGACAAGGCAAAAAGCCTCAGCGCCATGAAGAAATACATGCGGGGAGTGGAGGACGAGGTACTGGAGGAAACCTACCAGTACACGAGCTCCGTTTTGGAACAAGTGCCTGCACCCTCGCTGGATATCATCAAGGCTGCGTTAGATATACTCTCGTTCGCTTATCCCCAGGCCAAACAGACCGATCCGAACCTTATCATTGACGCATCGATTGTAAAGCGGATCGAGCGATCGGGATTCATCGCCCCGCTTTACAAGAAGTAATATTGATCGCCGCCTGTTATGCGTGGATGTTAACCCGCCCTCTTGGCCTGTGCTTTTGCCCGGTTCTCAGCGATCGTCTGGTGCAGTTTATCACGGTCGAGCCAGGCGAGCCGTTCGACCACTTTACCGCCCAGGAGGTGCTGCTCGACAAGTTCGGGAATGTCATCGACGGAGACGCCTGAGTACCACGTGCCGTCAGGATGAACGACCATGTTAGGCCCATGGCCGCAGGTGCCGAGAGAACCGCAAGCGGTGACGTGAATCTCGCTCTGGAGCTTGCGGCGCGCAATTTCCGCGCGAAATTTCTGCAGCACCTCTTCGGATCCGCGCGCAGCGCAGCAACCGTCATCGTCGGGTTTGCGATTAGTGCAGATAAAAACGTGGTGGCGAAAAGGCAACATGGGATCCTCCTCTTTGTTTCTGGCTAGCCTTCCAGCAAGTAAGAAAACTTCTCGCGCGCTTTGCGCGCGGACTCGGGACTGGGCATATTGACCGGCGGAAATTTGTCTCGCCAGGCAAAGGGGCGCGTGGCATCGATGATCGCTCTGGAGTTGGTCATTTGTCCCTTGGCGCGATCCTCCGGCGGTATCCGGGGATCGAGGGGCGTGGACCAGGCGTTGCGAATAATGTCAATGGACGTGGCCGGATCGGATCGTG
>JBFJNS010000006.1:0-19421 GCA_041618055.1 Binatia bacterium | reverse complement strand
GTCTTACCCTCCGGGCCAAGGTACACGTTGAGATCGTGTCCGGCACGAATTTTTCGCGGGTTCAAGAAAGGCCGCACCTTCTCAATGAAGGCGTGAGCTGATGGGGCGTTCAGACCTAAACGATTGAGAATGGACAGCAAGGTATCGCCGCGTCGCAATTTGATATCGACCCGCGGCGGCTCAGGCGCGGCTGGCGGAGCTGGCTCAACCGGCGGAAGGACCTTCATGTCCAGCCGTCCCCCCACAACCGGCGCACAAATCACCAACACGAACGCCGCGCTCACAACGCCTGCGAAACGCACCGCTAATCGAGGGACTCTAAGGGGAAACACCCGCCGATAGAAATTTCGAAGCTGCATGACAAAGTTTACGACAACGCCACCTTTTTTAACCCATTTTGCCCCTTAGGTCAAAGAAAAAATCGTTTTTTTTGAGTCAAAATGGGATATTTCCAATAAATTTAAGACGCCACAAGAGAGCGTGGGAAATTAAAGGAAAGCTTTAGGAAGATAACTAGCGCGGAACCAATACTCGGTGGAGTCTCGCCAGGGCGATACTCCACCGTCGGCGATAGGGTAAGCGAGTCAGTTTAGACGCCATTCTCTATTCCGACGTACACTCGGACCTGACATCCATTCGCAGCGACGCGCGCTGACACAGCTTGAGTCGGGATAGTTTTCTCCGCCTTATTTCCGGTGGCTACGAAGTCGTCACGATGGCTCCACATTCATCGCAGCGATATCGGGCGATACCGCTTGCCGAGCTTTCCACCTTGTCAAATTGATATTGCTTTTCGCCCGACCTGTCGAAACACTCCGGACAGTAGCCATCATGAAGCTCTTTAGTTGAAATGGTCAAATAACAAACCCGACACCGCAGCCGTTCTTCCTTTTCTGGCAACAGTTCGAGCAAACTATGATGACACGCAGTCATTTTTATCGGGATTTTTCTCGCGCATCAAAAGATTTCCAATTGAAAAAGGCCTTCTCGCTGTAAAGGCGTTCCGTGCTCACCGCAACCTCAATACCCCGCGCTGTTAAATAGTCGGCGATCGCTTTCAAAGGAAGCCCCACTGCGGCAAGGAAATCACCTTCAATCGATTCAATCAGCGCCCGCCCCTGACCTTGAATCGAGTACGCCCCGGCTTTGTCGAAAGACTCGCGATGCTCGAGATAACCGTCGATATCAGCCTCGGAGTACCCACGCATTCTCACGGTCACTTCCTCTACGGTTTTTAAACCGGGTCCATCGCAACGGTCGACTATGACGACACTTGTCAAAATGCGATGAACCTTACCTGCGAGAGTGCGCAGGATTCGCCGCGCGTCGGCGCGGTCCTTCGGTTTGCCGATCTTCGCGCCGTCTATCGAAATCATTGTATCGCTACCGATAACGATGCTTTGCGGATGAAGACGGGCGACGGATTCAGCCTTACGCGCCGCGAATTCCACGACCTCTTCTTCAATGCTTCGATGATCGGCCGTAAGTTCGGCAAAATTCGGAGCGATGACTTCAAAGGGTACGCAAAGGAGCCCCAGGATTTCCCTGCGGCGGGGAGACGTGGAGGCAAGGATGATTCTCATAGAGGCTAGCGAGGAAAATTCACAAGCCGCTCAAGAGGGTAGCGTTTATCTCGTGGGGACTTTGCAGGTGGCCAGAAGGCGGCGGGCCTTCGAGTCGGCGCTCCATCCCCACCAAATAGTTCTTCAGAACTTGGATGACCTCACGCGAGTCGTTGACACGACCCATCTGCGATCGCAACTCGGCGGCACCTCGAAATCCCGTGCAGTAGCGCACCAAATGTTTGCGCATGGCAACAAAGCGCGCCCTGTTGCCGTCCTTCTCGAAGTATCGGCAATGCTCGGTGATGACTCTAGAGCGCTCCTCGAGCCCGATGTTAGCGTCAGTGAAAGTCGGCGCGACGCCCGCGCGCAAAGCCTGCTTCACCGAGTCTTTGGCTCTAAAGATCCACGGATTTCCCTGGGCCGAGCGGCCTAGTAGTACTCCATCCACACCGCTTTCACGGACTCGATGGTACACATCCTCCATGGCTTGCAAATCCCCGTTGCCCAGAATCAACGTTTTGGTTTTCTTTGCTATCGCAGCCGCGCGAGCGATGGCATCCCAGTCGGCGCTTCCCTTATACCCTTGCTTGAGCGTCCTGCCATGGACAGTGATTACGGCCGGTGTTTCCGCCAGCAATGTTTGCATCCAGTCTTCGACTACGATGCGGTCGTACCCAATGCGTGTTTTAACAGACAACGGCAAGGGCCTTCCGCGTGCGGGAGCCTCCAACCCCGTTCTGCGCCGATTCGACGCCCTGATGCGGGCGATCAGCTCGGGGTCTATCTTGATGTCGAGCAGCGTCTGTCCATCGCGCCAGTGATTAATCCCGTCGCGCACCGCCCGCAAAATGGCCCGAGCCAGTGCCGGGTTGAGAATCAGCGCCGCCCCGCAGCCTGCAGCCGCCACCTTCTTCGCCGGACAACCCATATTGATATCGATGCCATCAAAGCCCAGTTCACACACGATATGCGCGACCTTATAAAACATTTCCGGGTTGTTCCCGTAGATCTGCGCGACCGCGGGGCGCTCAATCTCGCTGTACGTCAAGTCTCTGATCAGGGTAACGGGCGCAAAAGATGCAGCCGAAATATTTACGAACTCCGTAAACGTAACGTCGGGGTTGCCGTATGTCGCGGTGATGAATCGAAACGAGGCATCCGTGATTCCATCCATCGGCGAGAGACCAATGATGGGCTTGTCGATAGTTTGCCAAAAGCTCATGCTTCTCAACTCGAAAATGATACCCTGCCACAAGACGGGCGTGTAAATGTGACAGCACGCGTTATATGCCCTATGCGCGCAACGCAGCGCCGATTCATTGGTGAATCTCTAAACCATGGCCGACCGCAACTAGCACCCGGGGTGCACAAATCTTCCCACAAAGCCGAAATTCGCGACCCACTGTTCCGGGCACCGAACGCATTGGCCATTCAGTCCCAAACTGCGAGCGTTACGGCTCTGATTGCCGACGATGCCAGGCCCAGGAAAAAATGCGTAGACGAGCATCGCGCTAAAACTTGGCGCCGTACTCTTCTCCCGTGTGGCTCTTGCAACTGCCGAATCCGTGATTCGTATAAGAAGAGCCAATGAAGTAACACGCCATGGTCGTTCCTTTGTCGCCGCGCAATAAAGCGGTCCAATAGAAGAGCGGCCCCCGCACGGTGCCTGCGGACCCTGGAGCCGCGTTCTCGGGAACTTCTCTATAGGCTGAACCTGTAACCGCATACGAGTTCGCGAAGATCCCCCCAGAAAGGTGACCGTACGGCGACGCGTCAAGACCCGCCAGCGTGATTGAACCCTTGCCGAAGGTCTTCTCGTAACTCTCAATAAAGCTCGTACGGCCGACCTGTGCGAACTTTCCCGACAAGAGCTCACCGTTCGCGCCCGTGACCTGCATCAGTCCCGAATCCTCGCGAGCAAATCGGTATCGGCCGCGCCAGATCTCGCCTTCGGTTGATCGCAGGCTTAAGCCATGTATACAGCCCGGAAAAACGAGGAGAGACAAAAGCGAGGGAAGGACTATCAATGCTTTCATTTGATTTTTTCTCGCAAGCACGGATCACAGTCCGGCTCTGACCCTTGCTGGTGTTCCATTCAGATGAGTAACCGTCTTTTCCTGCCACTGGTCATGCCTAATCCTTCGCCTGCGGTGATTCCAGGCCACTGGTGATCCCTTTTGCTCATTTCCGTGCATTTTGGCATTGTGGGATGCATATCTCAAGAAGCTTATTGACAGCGAACTAGAGAAGCGATCACGATGGCGGGCGCGCCTTTCTGTCGACAGTCGTTAGTTTGCAGCAGAGGACTGATAACCGGAAGCGTCGGCAGGGGGCGCCGCGCGTAACGGCCGGTAACTGGCTTTGATGATGTCAAAAAATGCCCGCTGCCTCTTGGCAAGCGGGCAGAAAATATATAAAAGAGTGACACTGCATCATTCCGAGGGAGCTGACTGAAGCGATGAGCGATTTTGACTATTTTGTCCCCCGACGGCTCGGCGAAGCCTTTTCCCTGCTCCGGCGATATGGAAAAAAAGCGGCCCTCCTCGCGGGCGGCACTGATTTGATGTTGCGGGTCGAAAGGCGCGCCGTCACACCGGGAGTAGTCGTCGACCTCAAGCAAATCCGTGATCTGAAGGGACTCCGCTCCAACCAAAAAGGGCTAACTATTGGCTCGCTCACGCTGATGGAGGATATCGCCTCGTCCGCCGTGGTTGGTAAGCGCTACGGGATTTTAGCATCCGGCGCAAAGGTTGTCGGCTCCGTGCAGACGCGCAACCGGGCTACTTTAGGAGGGAACTTATGCAATGCTTCTCCCGCTGCCGATACGCCCCCAGCGTTGATTGCGTTGGCGGCCACGGCCAGAATCGCCGGCGGGAAACGCATCCGAGAGGTTCCCATCGAGAAGTTTTTCCTCGGGCCGGGGAAAACCTGCCTTCGTACTGGCGAGCTGCTCAAAGAGATATTCATTCCCGGCCCGCTGCGCCGCTCCGGCGGGTCCTTTCAGCGCTGCACGCGCACGGCGATGGACATTGCTCTGGTCAATTGCGCGGTTTTTCTCAGCCTCGATGCGCGGGGAGAAAGTATTAAGGACATACGGATCGCGCTCGGCGCCGTGGCGCCGACACCCCTGCGCGCACACGATGCCGAAGATGCCCTTCGCGGGACAAAAGCAACTGTGCAGGACATCGAGGAAGCCACCGAACGCGCTGCTAACGGCGTGAGCCCTATCGACGACGTCCGATCGAGCGCGAGCTACCGCCGTGCGATGGTTCGAGTCCTGACGCGACGGGGAATCGAAGAGGCACTCAGACAAGCTAGAGGGGAAGGTTAACGATGGCCAGTCGGAGAAAGAAGATTCGCGTGACTGTCAACGGAGAACTTTACGAGAAGGAGGTTTCGCCGGCAACGTCACTGCTCGATTTTCTCAGACTGGAACTCAACCTTACCGGGTCCAAGGAAGGATGCGGTGAAGGGGAATGCGGGGCCTGTTCGATTATTTTGGGCGAAAGATTGGTTGATGCCTGTTTGATTCTGGCAGTCGAGGCCGATGGGCAGAAAATCCAGACAATAGAGGGAATCAGTAGCAAGGGGCGCCTTCATCCATTACAGAAAGCCTTTGCGGAAAAGGGGGCCGCCCAGTGCGGCTATTGCACGCCGGGAATGATCATGGCGGCGAAATATCTATTGGACCGAAATCCATCCCCCACTTCCGACCAGGTGGTCCAGGCGATCTCCGGCAACCTCTGCCGTTGCACCGGTTACGGCTCCATCGTCGAGGCAATTCTGTTGGCGGCGAGGGAACAATGAAAGTCGTAGGTCAAGCACACTCGCGAGTAGAGATTCTGGAAAAGGTTACCGGCCAGTCCGTCTTTGGGGCAGATGTCCGTCTGCCCACTTCTTTCCTGTTCGGGGCAGTACTGCGCAGCCCACACGGCCATGCCCGGATCAAACGCCTCGACACGCGCAAGGCAGAGCGCGTGCCTGGGGTGAAAGCCGTCGTTACGGCCCAGGACTTCCCCCCTGTTCGTTATGGCAGGTTTATCTGGGACCAGGAATACCTGGCGCGCACGAAGGTGCGATATGTTGGCGACCTTGTGGCTGCCGTCGCCGCCGTGGATGAAAACACCGCGCGCAGGGCGCTCGACCTTATCGAGGTCGACTACGAGGTGCTGCCTTCAGTAACCGACGCCCTCGAAGCCCTGCGCCCCGACGCACCCTTTATTCACGAGGAGTACGAACAATACAAGGCGGCGGCGATGGCGGTGGGGCGAAAGGGTAACATCTGTTTCCACAAAGAGACCGTGGTGGGCGATGTCGAGTCGGCTTTTCGGGAGGCCGACCGCGTCTTCGAACATCGCTTTCATATTCCCATGGTGCACCAGACTTACATTGAGCCTCACACGGTGCTGGCCCGCGTTGATGCGACGGGAAAAGTGACCGTATGGGTTCCGACGCAAGCGCAGTTCTTCTTGCGTTCTTCCCTTGCCGAGATCTTTCAGCTGCCCTTCATCAAGGTCCGGGTCATCCCCACGGAAATTGGCGGCGGTTTCGGCGGCAAGATGCTGCCGACGGTGGAACCCGCCGCCGTCGCTTTGGCGCGCAAAGGCGGAATGCCGGTGCAGATCGTGATGAGCCGCGCCGAGGATTTCCAAACGGCCAATCCCCGCCACCCCTGTTATGCCCGTTACAAGACCGGTGTCAAGCTCGATGGGACCCTCGTGGCGCGTGACGTCGAGCTCGTTCTCGGCACGGGAGCATACTGCGGCAACGGCCTAGTCATCTGCGTGCGAGCGGAGATGCTTGCCATCGGGCCCTACCGAATACCCAACGTCAAAATCGATCTCTCCGCGGTATATACGAATCACGCTGATTGCGGTCCCTACCGCGCTCCTGCCGGACCCCAACTGGCGTTTGCTTCCGAGTCTCAGATTGATCTCATCGCCCGCGAGTTGGGCTTGGACCCCGTCGAAATGCGTCTAAAGAATCTCATCGAAGATGGAGACGAGACGCCGGCCAGCGGAGGTCCGCTGAGCGACGTGCACGGCAAAGAAACGCTGCGCAGGGCGGCCGAGTTGGCCCAATGGGGTACCGGGTCGCGGCAAAAGAACCGCGGACGAGGAGTCGCCCTTGGTTATTGGCTTGTGGGTGGGATGGCATCGAGCGCTGGAGTCAAGCTCAACGAGGATGGAACGGTTACGGTAATGACCGGGATCATCGATTTGAGCGGAACCGTGACTTCGCTTGGACAAATCGCCGCAGAGGTTCTCGGCGTCGACCTCGCCGATGTACACGTCCGCACGGCGGATAGCGATTTTGCGCCTCATTCGACGATCAGCGCCGGAAGCCAGGGATTGCGAAGCATGGGGACGGCGACCAAACTTGCAGCCGAAGAGGTCAAGAAACAGATCCTGCAAGTGGCTGCGGATAAACTGGAAGCGGACAGCAGCGACTTGGTGCTGGAAGGAAAAAGAGTCTTTGTCAGGGGATCGATAGAAAAAGGCTTGTCGCTGGGGCAAGTTGCCATGCTCTCGATGACCCATAAGCGCGGCCCCATCGTCAGTGTTCAATCCACCCCTCCGTTCCCCAACCAACCTGCATTTTCCGCTCATGTGGTCGACCTCGAAGTGGACCCAGATACGGGCAAGTTGACACTTTTGCGCTACGTAGCTTCTCAGGATGTAGGCACGGCAATCAACCCCCTTTCCGTCGCTGGTCAAGTACAAGGCGCCATTTTACAAGGCCTCGGTCAAGCCATGAGCGAAGCCTGCGTTTTTGCAAACGGTAAAATGCTCAACCCTACTTTCCTGGACTACAAAATCTTCAGTTCGCTCGACGCACCAAAAATCGAAGTGCATCTGGTGGAACGGGCGTCTGAAGCTGGGCCGTTCGGAGCTAAGGGAATCGGCGAGCCCTCGCTCATACCCGCACCGGCTGCAATCGCAAATGCCATCTATGACGCCGTCGGCGTGAGGATCTGCGAGCTCCCCCTGACTCCGGAAAGAATCTTCGGCGCCCTACAGCAACAGAACAAGAGCCGCTAGGCAGTTATTAAGCAGGGACTATTTGCATCCCTGCCCTTTTTAGCTTGCTTTTTGTGCAGCATTTGTGTTTCTGCAATCCGACTCCATAGTCCACCCCACGTTAAGAGACCTGAGCGCGCATACTCGACGGGCTAGCGAAATGAACATCGTGCTTAGCACACCTCGTCTATCGCTGCGTGCAGCCGGCGAAAATTTGACTTCTCCCGTTGCGCTGAATACTGTTGAACTGTAGCAATCGGTCCCATGACCCAGGAGGGGCGGTGAACAGGACATCGGGAATACTACGACTTCTTCTTATGATTGGGTTTTCGGGTTGCGCTCTGCTGGGCGACAAACCTCCGCCGTCGTCCGATATCCAAGGCCGGATCGAGAACAGCGTTTACACAAGCCCTACCAGTAGTTTCCAGTTGCGTCTCCCAGACCTGTCCGGCGACGGAATTAAGATTCGCGACGAGATCCCCTCTCCCGGCACTCTGCTTCTTTCCATCAAGGATGATCTGTGCAGGGAATTCATTATCTCGGAGCGCCCCGGAAATCCCGGCACGCAGTCGTTGGAAGTGTGGGTGAGGGACAATATTGTCGAGCAGCTCAAGGAATCTGGAATTCAATTAGACGAGCCCTTGGTGCGCCAAACACGTCATGGACCGATTGTATCGTTTCGGTACCGGCAGCAAAATGCCGCTCCGTGTGTCCACAGCACCAAGAAGAACGGCAAGGTGATCGAAACGACACCGGATGCGGATGTCGGTTGGTATGTTTTTTACCAAGCGGGATTTTTTTATCGCTTAATATACGTCATGGGGGTAGGTCCGGGCGTGAAGGAGTCATGGTTTGTCACGAGAGGCCCCGTCGATGAGGTGCTCGAGCGATTCGCGGATGGATTGAAAATCATGAGCGCCAGAGAAAAATGATTCGGCTCTTTGCTCCAACGGTGGAACAGGAAACTTTTAGCGATCGTCAATTTCGCGTAAGCACATTGACGGTTAGAGGGAGAAAGCAATGTCAAAACCCATTTATATTAGACCCGCGCGCAAGGACGACCTGGCCGCGATTGTGGAGATTGAGGATCGCTCCACTGGCATCTCCCGCCGCGACTACTGGGAAAAGAGACTCGATATGTACGAGGCGGTACGCCCCTATTGGGCCTCCGTTGTTGCCGAGGTCGATAATCGCGTTGTCGGCTTTCTTTTGGGCCGCACGGGGGAATTGGAGTTTGGGCTCCCCGAGCCGGTAGCTTGGATCGAAACAATCGGAGTGGACCCAGCCTATCGCCGCCAGGGGATCGCCGCCAAACTTGTAAAACACTTCAACTTATCTGCGGACGAGCATAAAATCTTTACGGTGTTTACTCTCGTCGGCAAGAGCAACAAAGACATGGAACAATTCTTCAGCAAGGTCGGATTTACACGAGGGGAGATGGTCCATTTCCAGAAAAAAGTCAAAATTTAACTCCATTGTTCCGAGGAAATAGGCCTAGCCGTTGAGTCGTGCCCATGGATGACGTCATTCTCACAGTCGGCCGGAAAATACGCATTGCATATCAATCAAGGCCCTTCCATTGGTCTTACCCACGGTGAAGTCCTTCCCCTCAAAGCAGCGCCTCTGTTTTTCCACTTTATGCGCGACGTTTTTGGCCTGCCAGGTGAATCTTGCGTTTGCCGCGCCGGTCGAGGTCGGGCCATACCGCGCGAGGGACACATACGCCGCCCACCAATTGAAGCTGGGCGTTCTTCGCAATCTACCCACGCTATTCGCACACCCACCCGACACAGGAAAAATGCCTTAGTTGAGTGGCATACTGCCCACACGCTCACTTCCGCCAAGATTTCTTCTACCCTGTACGGTTGTCGCGCAGCTTTCCTTTTGTATAAACCGCACCCTAACGATAGGAGATTAGATGGGGTCGCTGCGCCAAAGCCAGGGCGTCGGCTCGTTAGTTTTGACACCGATTTGGAAGCCCCAAGAAATCCTGACGGACGTTTGCGAACTGCTCCTTGTGTTGGAGGCCCTATGTGCACCGGTGTTCATCAGGAGAGACGAGTATGCCGTTTATCCCCTACCTTAACCCCAATGCCCCTCATTTCTGGTTGACGACGGCACCCCGGGACAGAAACCGAAAAGCATAGCGAACGCCGCTTGGTCGTTTGGGACAAAGAAGCTTTTCCGTGCAACGGATTGCATGTGACTGAGCATATAAATATGGCCTCCCCTCGTGGCGCTTGGGGGAAACAACATGTTGTATGTCACTGCTCAAGTTGATAAAATTATGTAGATTGACGAAGCCAATCTGTTGCAACGATAGTCAAACGCAGGGTGTGAAATGTCGGCCTAATCCGTCCATGTTAAATCACTTTTAAATCTTGAAGCTAAGGATCTTGAGGCTGCCACATTTGATTTGGAGAGTGCCGGAGTTGCAGTTCAGAGGACACTAGGAACTGCAGCCCGGAAAACTGAGGGAATTTGAAGGACAGTCTTGGAAGTTTCACGACCCGAGCAAAGCTTCGCCCGGAGTGAAAAGCGGAGTTTAAAAAAGGCAGGTGATGGGCTGATTGCCGGAATTAGTTCGAGGCGCACTTAAACCTTTAGACCCCGTCGTCGAGATGGGAACGGGTGGAATTTTGACAATTAAAGGGTCTGCGGTAGGGGATAGAAGTCGCTCAACACGGATGGAGGAGAAGTTGAAGGATATCCTAGCGCTGTTAACTTCAGGCGAATGAGGGCTAAATAGAGGAAACCTCACGTCGAGACGCACGAGCGCTTGCGCCTCGACGCGGGGCGCTTGGGTATGGTACAAACCCAGCCGCGAGGCATGAAAAAGTTAGGTCTTGATGGCGGCGTCCGGCGGAGAGGAAAAGATAAATTGAACAAACGCAGGAGCGGGTCTAGGTCAACTTCTAAATCTAAGGTGCCGTCAAAAAGAGCGGTGGAAAAAAGCCCTGACGGCATTCTGAAGATGTTACTCCATGATATCCAGAATCATTTACAGGCCATTCGGATGGAAATCGATCTTCTAGATATTGAATCGAACCATCACCTTGACTTTAGCAGGATTGTCCATGCAATTGACCGGGCCAGTTTGTCCTTGCAGGACGTGGGCGATTACTATTCAATCCAGGAGCTCTGCTTCTCAATGGAGAGCGTCGAAAGCATCCTGGAGGACGTGATCAGCGAATTCCATAGCGCCTTCCAAGAACACGGCGTTAAGTTGCAAGTGCTTACCGGCCAACCTCTCCCGTTGGTCCTGATTGACGCCGATAAATTTCGGTCAGTGCTTCAACGCATTGTCGAGTTCTGCAGAACGCTTCTGCAGCATGGAGGGGGACTGGAAATCGAGGGATTGGCGCGGCGCGACCATGGAATCCAAAAGGTGGAATTGCGCTTCAGCATCTCGTCCTTAGAACCGTTTGAATTCGATGGAGGAGATCTGTTTAGCCCTTTCCTGCGGGTGAATGGACACAAAATCGGCCTCGGGATGGCCCTTGCAAAAGAGATATTAAAGCATCTCCATGGCCAGCTTTCTTTTGACAAGACTCTTTCGAAGCGCGCGACTATTATGATTACGCTCGAATCTTCCGAGATCAGTGAGCAAGACTAAGCAGCAAACGTTCGGCTAGGCAAATTCCCCATGGCCTCTTCCCAACGCACCGACCCGGAACTTAGAACAAGCAACGTGATTGCATCGGAGCAAGAATCACTCCCAGATCCGAATAACCAACAAGCGGACGTCCTGCCGCCGATAAGCCCGCACATTTTGGTCGTTGATGACGAAGTGTTGCTCTCCCAGCAATTAGAACGTTTGTTTCTTCAACGCGGTTTCGAAGTGGAGTGTGTTCAGAACGCTGAGGACGCCTTAGCCCGTCTAGAATCTGGAGATATCGACTTAATTGTGACTGACATCTTCCTTCCCGGTCGCAGTGGCGTTGAACTCACAAAAATAGCTCGCGATGCATATCCGGATGTTCCGATTATCGTCATGACCGGCTATGCAGAGATAGGAACCGCCGTACAGGTCCTCAAACTCGGAGCGTCGGATTATATTGTTAAGCCGTTCAGCGCTGCAGCCATTCAGGAGTCGGTGGACAACGTATTAGCCAAGGCACGGGTCTTCATCGAGATCAGGCATCTGCGGCGCAATCTCGCCGATCGATGCGAATTCGGAGGCATGCTTAGCAGAACCCCAGAGATGCATCACGTATTCGAAATTATACGAATGGTTTCGAATACGGATATGACAGTCGTTGTGGAGGGAGAGACTGGAACCGGAAAGGAATTGGTGGCGAGTGCCATACACCACCAAGGAATGCGCCGCAACGGCCCTTTTGTCACGATCAACTGCGCCGGACTTCCGGACACGCTATTGGAAAGTGAACTTTTCGGCTACGAGAGGGGGGCCTTTACGGGCGCCGATCAACCAAGGGCTGGGAAAATCGAGCTGGCACATGGCGGGACTCTTTTCCTCGACGAGATAGAGAGCATGCCCTTAGCCATGCAGGCAAAGTTGTTACTCGTATTGCAAAACCAGAATGTTCAGCGCCTCGGCAGTACGCGGTGGTCGAGAATTGACATGCGCGTCATCTGCGCCACTAATATCCCTCTCAAGAGCCTGGTCGACCAAGGAAAGATGAGGAGCGACTTTTATTACCGAATCAATGTCATTCCCATCCACCTGATTCCGCTCAGGCAAAGAATCGATGACCTTCCGTTGCTGGTTCAAGATTTTATTCACCATCACCCCCTTGCCAAGCGCAAGGGCATTACCGGTATTTCGCGGCCGGCGCTGAACCAGCTCATCCATTACGATTGGCCGGGCAACATCCGGGAGGTCCATAACGTATTAGAGCGCGCCATCGTCATGACAAAAGGAAAAACCATAGAGGAAGTTGAGACGGGTGATCATACATCGCAGCCACACAACCAGAACTCGGCGGTCTTTGCTGACGTCTCGCTTGATGAATGGTTGAAGGAGCAGGAAAAAGAGTTTTTGATTCAAAGATTGCAGGCCCTGGGAGGACGAATCAATTTGACCGCAAAAAGCTGTGGCATCGATGTAAAATCGCTATACCGTAAAATGCGCTTCCACGGCATCGACAAGAAAGCCTTTAAACCAAAAGACGCCGCAACCTCTAAGCCTAAAACTCACCGCGCAGGAAGTAAATAGCCCTTGCTTAGCAACTCCATCAGCACGCACTGATTCAACCAGCCGTCGTTTAAAACCAACAGTTCCTCAGACGCTTGCACCCTCGGCACCCCATCTCATTTTAAGCTTCGCATGCGCTCGCGTGCCAACGGCTAACCCCATTGAAGAAAGACGGCGGTTAGTTTCCCTACGTAAAGTTCCGGCCTAAGGGGTCTTAAACCGCGGAATGCGCGCTGTGTCGAGAGAAGAGAGCCAGGTGGGATAACTGTGGCGAAAAAAGTAGTCGAGGCTAAGGCGCACCTCTCGCCCTTGGCACCTTAAGACACTCGCCGACGGGCCTAGGGGATAGAGTCTGCCCCTCATCACGTCTTCGTCTGCCCTACACTTTTTCATGCACCGGTATTGCCAAGACGGGACAGTGCGCATTCCTGAGGATTTTTTCAGTCACGCTTCCTAACATCATACGGGGAAGACCGCTGCGGCCGTGGGTAGACATCACGATAAGGTCAATGGAATTCTTTTTCACCCAGTCAACAATCAAGCGATTGGGGTCCCCCAGCTCGACAATTTCCTTGACGCCAACATCTGGGATCGAGGCAAGCAGGTGACGGTTTACAAAATCGTGTAGTAGTTGTCTATGCCGTTCAACCAGATGACTTAATTGCTCTTCGACCTTGGCGGTGGCAAATCTTGATTCAAGGAGGCGCGCGTGCGACACGAATTCGTCGGTCCGCACCACATGGCAAGCTGTGACTTCAGCGCCTACGGCCTTCGCCAAACTGCCCGCATACACAAGCCCCCTTGCTGAAAGCAGTGATAAATCCGTCGGAACGAGAATATTCTTGATGAAGGTCACGTTAACCTCCTAGTTCCATAAAGTCAGACCCCAAACCCGTTAGGCAAGCGGAAGACAGATTCTAAAGATGATAGAGTTGTTTCCTATCGCTCCCACGAACCTCCTCACAGCGCCTATCCGTCCGTTGCTAACCGCTGACTTACTTATAATACAGGCTGGTTACGTTGGCCACCGAAAAATATCCGTAATCTGCTTACCCCCGACTGTTTCGTAGACAATTTCAATGATGCCGTCACGCCCCGCCACGGAATGCAGGCGTCCCTCCTTGCGGGAAACGTACGCGCCAATAGCCCGCAGAACTTGGGAAATACTCTTGCTATTCGGAATACGGTCCTCGTCTCTTCGTCTCGCCTTTCCCTCTTGATCTAACCGGTTTATGTCTGCCGCGGCATAGCTATCACGAAATGTCCGAAGGCTTACGTGAGATCGACGAACCTCCCTGTCTATGGAGATGCGCGTGCCTATTGTTTCGGCATTCCTGCGTTTAACGCTGGTTCTTTCTTTGCTCTGAACATATTTCGACCCCGAAAAACCGATCCTCCCTGAAACAAGAACCTTTTTGTCCCTGATTTCCATCGTGAACGACTTGACCTGCTGGCTCTCTAGGCGCTGGCCAATAGTCCGCAAAAGGATTTCGTAGCCAACAGTGACACCCCGGGAAAAACTCTTCATCGCTGCCAACCGGAACTATTTACGCTGCCACGAAGTCACAAATTGAAGACTCTCAGCAACGGCTTTAGACTGTGTGGAAAAGCTGGATTGCGCTCGGTCCCTGATGTGAGTGCTTGAGTTGCAAGTAAAAAGCGTGACTCTGCCTCTGATACCAATGTGTATAAAAAGACCGCCCGCGGACCGACTCTTTGACCCCCCACAGGAACTCTATAGGGAGAACATGCCAGACACTTTTCAGCGGCCCTGCGATCGATCGGCTTAAAGACGAAAAATGTTCGATCCGGAGAAATTCTTCATCGCATTTCGACTATCCACTATAATGGAGCTGTTGCACGCTAGCGCCTCATAGTCGATGTTACTGTGATCGGCCAGCACAATCGCGCAGTCCATGGAGCGCAGAAACTCAGCTTCAAGCCGACTCGATTCCAAGGTTTCGCCATAAAAGAGAATGGACGGGACGTAAGGATCATAATAATGAATGGTCGCTCCCTTTTCCCGGAGCTTGGCTAACACATCTAACGCGGGTGATTCGCGGATATCGTTCGTATCCTTTTTATACGCAACTCCCACCCCGAGAATCTTTGATCCTTTCAAACTTTTACGTTGCTCGTTCAGGGCGTCTGCCACACGACTCACAACGAACGAAGGCATATCGTTGTTGATGATGCCGGCGAGTTCCACGAGCCGGGGTTCGAATCCGTTCATCCTCGATTTCCACGTCAAATAGTACGGATCCACCGGGATACAATGACCTCCCAAACCAGGTCCCGGCTGAAAAGCCATGAATCCGAATGGCTTCGTTTTGGCCGCATCAATGACTTCCCAAACACTAATGTTGAGTTTATGGCAAATCATCGACATTTCATTGGCCATGGCGATATTCACACTACGGAATGTATTCTCGAGAAGCTTCACCATCTCAGCAACTTCAGGGCTGGAAACCGGAATTATCGTCTCTATAAATTGATGGTAATAGAATTGTGCGAGGTCTGTACATAGCGGTGTGACACCTCCAACCACCTTGGGAATATTTCGTGTTTGATACTTTTTGTTACCTGGGTCCACCCGTTCCGGCGAAAAAGCAAGAAAAAAATCCTCCCCCACCTTGAGGTTGGACTTTGCCAGGATCGGCAGCAGAACATCCCGGGTTGTGCCAGGATAGGTGGTGCTTTCCAGGATGATGATCTGCCCTGCTCTCAAATGATTGCTCACGGCTTCGGCGGAAGCGATGACATAAGATAAGTCCGGCTCTCTGGTTTTTCGCAGTGGCGTCGGCACGCAGATACTCAAAGCGTCAAGACGCTCGACAACGGCGAGAGATTGTGTAGCTTTGACTTTGCCGTCGCAAACGAATCGCAGCAGATCCTCGCTCGAGATATCGGGCACATACGATATTCCGGCATTAACCGATTCGACCCGCGCTCTGTCGATATCAATTCCGGTGACCTCGAAACCAGCCTTTGCCATTTCCACTGCTAATGGCAGCCCGACGTAACCCAAACCCATCACGCCCACCCTCGCGGCCCGGTTTTTGATTTTGTCTACTAACAGCGCAGCGTGTCCCTCAGTTGGCAAGACTTGCGTGCTTCTGGCTTCGTCTTTTGCAATAGCCAAATCGATCAAATGAGCACTGCCCTGCGACAAGGGTAGCGGCTTTTTGCTTTTATTCATCTCATTGTTCCTTTCACATAATTGATGGCCTGAACGATGCCTTTTTCGAACGTCGTAGCGGGATGATAACCGAGCTGAAGATTGGCACGGCCAATATCGGCCAACGTCCTACGAACATCTCCACGCCTCGGTGGTGTGTGAACGATCTCGAGCTTCTTTCCTATCAACTGTTCAAGCAGAGTGATGATGTCCAAAAGACTGTGCGCAGTGCCTTGCGCGATGTTAAACACACCATCTCCACATAAAGCCGCTCGAACTGAAAGTAAATTAGCCTCGACCACATCTTCGATGTACGTAAAGTCCCGGCTCTGCCGCCCATCGCCGTGAACCTCCAAAGGCCGCCCGCTCAGGGCCTGGCTTATGAATCTGGGAATCACCGCCGCGTAGGGAGAGTCCGGATCTTGTCGAGGACCGAAGACATTGAAATATCGAAGTGAAATGGTTTCTAGCCCATAAACTTTGGCGAACACCGTGCAGTAATTCTCGCCAGCAAGCTTTGATACGGCGTACGGGGATTGAGGGACACAGGGTTGATCTTCACACTTAGGCAGTACTGGAGAGTCCCCATACACGGACGAAGAAGACGCGTAAACGACTCTCTTAACTCCTGCATCCCGTGCCGCCACGAGAATGTTGAGTGTTCCCTGGGTATTGACCTCATTCGTCGGCAATGGATTGTCTACGGAAAGCGGAACGGAGCGGAGGGCCGCCTGATGAAACACGTACCCGATTCCTTTCATCGCTGTCCTGACCTTGTTTAAATCGAGTATGTCCCCTTCCACCAAATCGACTTTGTCAATGAAATGACCTAAATTCTCCCTTTTCCCCGTGACAAAATTGTCGATGATTCGGACCGGCTCACCCTCCTTGACAAGTCTCTCCACGATGTGGGAGCCAATAAATCCCGCCCCCCCTGTCACGAGATACATCTGAGCGTTCCTCCGAAGACCCGCAATTGCCGCCTTATGCCCGCCTTTACCAATTTTAACGGTCCATGAGCCGAAGGCTCACTGACTCGTCCTGCCACTGCCAGCATTTGACGTGCCAGTCATGCCCTTCGGCAGCAATCGCCGCCACGTACCCCGGCCCGGCGGGCAGATCTCGCAAAGACCAACGGAAAACGCCTTCCGCGTCGCCGTGGGTTTGAAGCAGCGCCGCCGGTTGTCCAGGCGCTACCGATACATCGAACTGGTCTAACGGTATTGAGAGCCCTTTTCCCCGCGCTTTGATATACGCCTCCTTGCGTGTCCAGCAATGGAAGAAGGCTGCCGGCTGCAAACTCGGAGGAAGGGAGCGCAGGGCTTTGACCTCGGCTGGGGAGAAGAACCGCTCGGCGATTGTCTGTTGGGCCCTATCTGGCTCGAGTCGTTCCACATCCACACCCACTTCCCTGCCCCGTGCTATCGCGAAGAGAGCAAGGCCGTGGGAGTGGGTTAGGTTAAAACATAGCTTAACGTCCGTCGCCGGGCTCGCAAGGGCCGGTTTGCCGTATGGATTGTAACAGAACAAAAGCTGATTTGGTTCGAAACCCAGGTAATGAGCAAGAATGACCCTGAGCAATCCGCGCGCCGCTACATAGCGCGCGCGATCCTTCTGGAAGTAAAATCGACCAGCTCTGGCTTGTTCGTCAGGGGCGAGGCATTGCGCCAACTGATCAACATGGGCCGGTTTCAAGTCTATGGCGGCTCTCCAGACATGGATCTCGTTGTGCGCGAGGAAACATTTCTTAGGTGCGGGCAACCAGGATGCGCAAGGGGTTGAAAAAGCTATTTCCATGGCGTCTTGGGCGCACCACTCGGAACTCGCATGGATTCCGACATTTGACCCCAGGCATCCGAAATTTAAACCTTTTCGCACCCCAGGTTAGATGTCCCCTTTTTTATCAAAAGCTTCGTCGTGAACTCGGCCGAACTGGGCAGCTTTTTAATTCCGTCCGGCGCAACCTTCGGTATCCGGATCTTCCTGAGCGGAAAAGCACTTGGCTACCGCTTCCGCTCAGTCTGTTCCATCTTCTGCCGCAAACTCAGCGGTCTCATGTCCGTCCACACTTCTTTGATATAGTCCAAACACTCGGATTTCGATCCTCTCTTGCCAACCTCCGTCCATCCTCGCGGAGGTTCTCGCAGTGCGGGCCAGATGGAATATTGCTCTTCGTGATTCACAACAACCGTGTAAACGTCAGCGTCTTCTCTATTTTCTGCGTACACTCTCTTCTCTCCTAGTCAATGACATACCGTGCGCGCCGCCATTTGGGCGAATGGACATCGCATAGAAACAGGAATTAGGGGCAATTAAAGTAAAATGCACCACCCTCAGTCCACGGTGTTTTCATTTGATTTCATTGCACTCGCCTCCTCGATACAGGACTCCAATTCTTTGGCGAGTCCCAGTACGTACGGCTCTACGATAATCGATGCAACCCGCCCCGGGATTTCGTGGATCTCCAAACCTCCGCCAGCAAGACTTTTCCACCCCAAATGAGACTCAAACCGATGGTAACGCGAATGGGAGTCTGTGGGCGCGAATATCGTTATTTTCCCCGGGTAGACTTTAGGGCTATAGGCTCTCGGTCTCGGGGCCCGTTTTTGCAGCGCCCCTTCGAGCGCTTGGGGCAAGGAAATTCCGAGCCTCAGAATACATTTCGCAGCCATTGTCCTGGCGTGCTTTTGTATGATCGCGTGAACAAGAGCGGTTTTTTCCAAAACGTAGGCTAACTTTTCCTCGCGATTTCGAGCCTGAATGTTTTTCCAGTGATGCTTTATCTGCGCCAACCGTCGCAAACCCCACGGCAGCAATGTGCGGTATCCTGGCGCAAAGGCGTCGATCATTGCGAGGAGCGAAACTCTTTCGCCCTGCGCCTGAAGCTGTTTGGCCATCTCGTAAGCGACCTTACCGCCGAAACAATATCCGCCCAGAAGGTAAGGTCCATGGGGCTGGACGCCACGAATCTCTTTGATGTAGTGAGTAGCCATCTCTTCAACACTGGTATGTCTGGGCTGCTCTCCATCCAACCCCTGCGCCTGAAGTCCGTAAAAAGGTTGATCTCGGCCCAAGCAGCGAGCCAAGCTATTGAAGTTAAGGACGTTCCCTCCGTGGGCATGAACACAAAAAAACGGAGGCTTCGCCCCTTCGGGCTGAATCGCAACTAAAGAAGACCAAGATGGCGACCAGTCCTCCTGGCGAAAGAGATTAGCCAGTTGTTCGATGGTGGGCGCTTGAAACAGCGTGGCTAACGGCAATTTCTTGCCCAGGAACTTTTCTATTTCAGCAAAAAGCCGGACGGCAAGTAAGGAATACCCCCCCAAATCGAAAAAGTTGTCTCGCATCCCGATAGGGCTTACTCCTAAGACACGTTCCCATACACTCGCAAGCTGCAGTTCAATCGAATTGCGAGCTGCAATAAATCCATTTTCTGAACCAACCTTGATTCCGTCCAAACCTGGTAAAGAACGCCGATCCACCTTGCCGTTGGGCGTGAG
>JBFJNS010000005.1:0-21227 GCA_041618055.1 Binatia bacterium | reverse complement strand
TGGCTCAACTGGAGTATCTTCTGCCTCGGCTGACGCGGCAGTGGACGCATCTTTCGCGGCTTGGCGGTGGCATCGGAACGCGCGGCCCAGGAGAAACCCAATTGGAAGTGGATCGGCGGCGCATCCGGGAAAGAATCGGCCATTTGAAGCGCCGCCTCGAGACCGTTGAGAGGACCCGCGCTTTACAACGCCGTGAACGGGATGAAGTTCCATTTGCCTGTGTCGCCCTGGTGGGATATACCAACGCCGGCAAATCGACTTTGATGAATGCACTGACTCGCGCCGGTGTCGTGGTCGAAGACAAATTGTTTGCCACCTTGGACCCGACGATTCGTTCCTTACGGTTGCCCAACGGCGACCAAGTCATGGTCATCGACACGGTGGGGTTTATTAACAAAATCCCGCATTCCCTCGTCGAGGCTTTCAAAAGCACTCTCGAGGAAGTGCGCAGTGCCGATTTGCTGTTGCATCTCGTCGATATGAGTAACCCGCTTTTCGAGAACCAAATCCGAGTCGTCGAAGACGTTCTTCGAGAAATTGGCGCGGGCGAAATTCCGACCTTACTCGTTCCCAACAAGATCGATGCGGTTGCGTCGCTACCTTCGCCGTTGTTAAAGAGCCGGGAGACGGGGACTGTCTGTCCTATTTCGGCGCTGACGGGCGCTGGCATCGATCGACTCCTGGCACTAATCGGCACTCGGTTGGACGAGGGGAAAGAGCGGTTTCAGATCTCATTGGCGTCGTGGCAGGGGGGTCTATTGTCCCTGCTGCGCGAACGAGGCAGAATTCTAGAGGAAACCTTTCAGGACGATCGGGTGCTTGTGACAGCGCTGGTCACCCCGAAGCTAGCCGGGCAAATGCGCAAGCTTCTGCGCGGTGCTAGTGGCGATGGCAAGGCCATTTAGCCGAAGATGTTAAACCTGCCGAACTTTTTGACTCTCATTCGAATTCTGACAATTCCGTTTTTCCTCGTGTATCTTTCCTATCACCGTTACTTGGAAGCGCTGATTGTTTTCATTATTGGGGGGGTGACTGACTTCCTAGACGGTCTGGCGGCGCGCCTCATGAAACAGCAAACAGCGTTGGGCGCATTTCTCGATCCTATTGCTGACAAACTTCTGGTCGTGACCTCTTTTGTGATGCTTGGATTGAACGGCGGTATCCCCATGTGGCTCGCCATTATCGTGGTCAGCCGAGATGTCTTGATCCTCATGGGTTATGGTGTCATTCATTTTTTAGTTGAGGAGCGTTTTCAAGCGACGCCCACCCTAATGGGAAAATGCAGCACCATGTTGCAGTTGCTCACTTTAGGCGTGGCGTTGGCTCTGCTGCACAATCCCGGTTTGCTCGCGCCAATATTGCGGGATCTATTAATCGGAGCGACGGCTGTAGCGACCGTCTTGTCGGGGCTTCAGTATATCTACCGCGGGCTCGTGTGGCTCCAGGACAACGCCCCTTCTCTCAATCGCCTAGGTTGACAGTGTGCGGAAAAATTGGTAGTAAAATCAGACCCTTGCATTCCTCGAGCGGCGAAGCAGAGATGCCGCTTCTCAGGGCCAGGGAATTAATCAGCCAAGCTTATGCGTATTGTGCCCAATAATCCGCCTTCTGCGCGGTTGTCTTGCCAAGGTTTGCAGGCACGTAGCTCAGTGGGAGAGCGCTTCCTTGACACGGAAGAGGTCGGCAGTTCAATCCTGCCCGTGCCTACCATTCTTGCTTAGCAGATCAGGATGGAAAGTATTCAAGTCACACTTGGCGACGGCAAACCCGTACTGGTTTGCCGTGGCGCCCGCATTGATGAGGTGGCGGCCGCCGCCGGTATCACTAGGGACATCATCGCGGCCAAGGTCGACGGCCAACCGGTAGATCTAAACTGGCGGCTACACCGTGACTGTGCCGTCGAATGGATTCCGATCGGCAGTCCGGAGGGACTCGATGTGCTGCGGCACTCGACCGCCCATCTCATGGCCCAAGCAGTGCAAAGCCTTTTTCCGGGCACCCAGGTGACAATAGGGCCGACGATCGAGGATGGCTTTTACTATGACTTCAAGCGCGACCATGCCTTTACCCCAGAAGAAATCCAGAAGATTGAGTTACGAATGGATGAACTGGCGAAAAGCGATTTGAGAATTACCCGAGAAGAAATGCCCAAGCACGAGGCCATAGAGTTGTTCCGTGGCATGGGAGAGGACTACAAGGTCGCCATTCTCGAGGAGATTCCCGAAGAAACGGTATCTCTTTATCGGCAAGGAGATTGGGTCGATCTGTGCCGCGGGCCCCACGTGCCCTCAACGGGCGTGCTCAAAGCGTACAAACTTACCGGGGTGGCGGGAGCCTATTGGCGGGGCAGCGAAAACAACGAAATGCTGCAGCGTATCTATGGCACGGCGTGGCCGACTAAACAGGCTTTGATAGAGCATTTGCGGCTGCTCGAAGAGGCGAAAAAGCGAGACCACCGCAAGCTTGGTCGTGAGCTTGATTTGTTTAGCTTTCACCCCGTTGCGCCGGCGAGCCCATTCTTTCACCCCAAGGGGGCCACCGTCTATAACGAGTTGGTAGCGTACATGCGCCGCTTGTATGTTCGCTACGGCTATGATGAGGTCATTACACCGCAAATTCTGGACGTGGAACTGTGGCACCGCTCGGGGCACTACGACCATTATCGCGACAATATGTATTTTACTCGGGTCGATGAGCGCGAGTTTGGTGTCAAGCCCATGAATTGTCCAGGCCACACCCTGATTTATGGTTCCAAGAAACGGTCCTATCGGGATTTGCCGCTGCGCATTGCGGATTTCGGCCGGCTGCATCGCTATGAGAGATCCGGTGTGACCACAGGGCTTACGCGAGTTCGCTCTTTTTCGCAGGACGACGCGCACATTTTTTGCGCACCGGATCAAATCGAGTCGGAGATCAGCAGCTTGATCAAAATGCTGCGCGAGGTTTACCGAACCTTCGAATTCGGCGCCATGCAGGTGAAGCTGTCGACACGACCGAGCGAATTCATCGGCGATCCGGAAATCTGGGACAAAGCAGAAGGCGCATTAGGGCAAGCGCTCGCTCGCGAGAAGATCGAATATCAAGTCAATCCGGGGGACGGGGCGTTTTACGGCCCCAAGATCGATTTCGTCGTTCTCGACGCCCTCCGGCGCGGCTGGCAGTTAGCCACGATTCAGCTCGACTTCTTTTTGCCGGAACGGTTCGATTTGGTCTATACTTCCCCCGGCGGCAACGAAGAACGACCTGTGATGATTCATCGAGCTCTACTCGGCTCCATCGAGCGCTTCATGGGGATGCTGATCGAGCATTGCGCCGGGGCGTTTCCCTTGTGGTTGGCCCCCGTGCAGGTGCGGATCTTGACCGTTACCGATGCGCATCGAGAGTATGCCAATTGGGTCTTCGATGAGCTCCGTCGCCTGGGCTGGCGTGTCGAACTGGATGGGCGAAATGAAAAACTGGGCTACAAGATCCGCGAGGCCCAGTTGGCGAAGATTCCGTATGCTTTGGTGATCGGCGACAAGGAAGTCGAGGCCCGGACAGTTGCGCCGCGTCGCCGAGGCGGGGAAACTCTTTCTTCGCTGACGGTCAGCGACTTTGAGCAGCGGCTTCGATCTGAGGTTACGCAGGAAACAGGAGTAGCATAGAGGGAGAATGAGTTTTCCGACAACGGAGGTGGCTTATCGCTAGAGAGGCGAGGATCAATCATCAAATTCGTGCGCGCGAGGTGCGTGTCATCGGCCCTCAGGGCGATCAACTAGGGGTGATGCCGCTCCATGAGGCGCTTAAACGGGTCGAAACGGAGGGATTGGACTTGGTGGAAGTCGCCCCCGATGCGCAACCGCCGGTTTGCCGCATCATGGACTACGGCAAGTTCCGTTATCAGCAAAGGAAGAAGTCCCAGGGCCCGAAAAGGCACGCGGTGGTCGAAATCAAAGAAGTAAAGCTGGGCTCGCGCACTGACCCCCACGACGTGACATTCAAGGTCAGGAACATCCGGCGATTCATTGAGAAGGGACAAAGGGTCAAGGTGTCCGTATTCTTTCGCGGGCGAGAAATTACCCACCCGGAGTTGGGGCGGCAGATGCTAAACGGTGTCCTGGAACAGTTGCAGGATATCGCTAAGGTCGATATCGAGCCGCGCTTGGAAGGGCGGAGCATGGCGATGCTCCTCACCCCGAAAGCGTGACTCATTCAACGAATCTAATTTAAGAAGGAGAATCTAGTGCCCAAAATCAAGACTAACAGAGCTGCAGCCAAACGTTTTCGTGTAACGGGCAGCGGCAAAATCAAGCGGAACAAGGGATTTAAGAGCCACTTGCTTTCGAGCAAGAGTAAAAAACGCAAGAGAAAGCTGCGTCGAGCGACGACCGTGTCGGTTAGCGAGACTAGAAATATCCGCAAGCTGATACCGTACAAGTAGCCGCATACTTGCGCCTCACGAAAGGCAGTCATTGAGAAAGGAGCGAAGAAAGTGCCACGAGCCAAAGGAGGGAGCAAATCCCGCCAACGAAGAAAAAAGATCATGAAACTCGCGAAGGGTTATGTGGGAGGCCGAGGTCGGCTATATCGGTCGGCCCGCGAGACCGTCGAGCGGTCCTTGGCTTTCGCCTACAGAGATCGTCGCGTCAAGAAGAGGACATTTCGCAGTCTATGGGTCACGCGCATTAGCGCGGCCGCAAGACTCAGCGGGCTTTCCTATAACCAGCTCATTAAAGGCCTGAAACAGGCAGGGGTCGAGCTGGACAGGAAAATTCTTGCCGAGCTGGCCGTTGTCGATTTACCCGCGTTTGGCGAACTGGCGCAGCACGCGAAATCGCATCTCAGCGCCTGAGAATGTTGCCTAGTCGACTGCGATGATTGAATCCTTAGAAGCCCTCAAAGAAGACGTGCTCGATCAAATCCAGCGGTCCGGCTCCGAGACGGAGATTGAAAAGGTTCGTGTCGAAACGTTAGGCCGCAAGGGGAGGCTCACCTTTCTCTTGCGGAGTTTGAAGGATCTCAGCGCCGATGAGCGCCCCCGCATCGGAGAGCGCCTCAATCAATTGAGGCAGCTGTTCGAAGCCACGATCGAGGATCGTCTGCGACAAATCAAAGAGAATGAGAAGGAAAAGGCCCTCAGGGTGGAGAGGATTGATGTTACCCTGCCGGGACATCGCTTTGAACGCGGACGGGTTCATCCGTTGACTCTGGTGATGGATGAAATCATCGATATTTTCTGGGGTATGGGCTTCGAAATCGCGCGCGGGCCCGATATCGAAGATGATTACCACAATTTCGAGGCGCTCAACATTCCTAAAGATCACCCGGCGAGGGACATGCAGGACACTTTTTTTGTCGGCAACGGGCGCTTGCTGAGGACACATACCTCTCCCGTGCAGATTCACACGATGGAGAGTCGCCAGCCGCCCCTGCAGGTTATTGTTCCGGGAGCCGTGTACCGCCACGATGACGACGCGACTCATTCGCCCATGTTCCATCAGGTGGAGGGATTCATGGTGGATGGGGACATCGCGTTTTCCGACCTCAAAGGCGTGCTGACGCATTTCTTGCAGCAAATGTTCGGTGACAACGCAGGCGTCCGATTCCGGCCGAGCTTTTTTCCGTTTACGGAACCCAGCGCCGAAATCGATATTCAATGTCTGCTCTGTCGTGGGCAGGGTGGGGATGCTGAGGGGCAGGGCTGCAAGGTGTGCAAGGGCTCGGGCTGGCTGGAGATACTTGGTGCCGGCATGATCGATCCCCAGGTTTTTCAGTTTGTCGGCTACGATCCGGAGAGAGTTTCCGGCTTTGCGTTCGGCATGGGAGTTGAAAGGATTGCCATCCTCAAGTATGGCATTGACGACATTCGGCTTTTTTTCCAGAACGATCTCCGGTTTTTGCGTCAGTTCTCTTAACCCGTCGGCCACGAGGGATGGAGCAACGGGGCGCAGGGGCGGGCGGCGAGAGCCGAATCGCTCCGGCGCCCTAGGTAGAAAGATTCTTTAGGTTCCAATGAAATTTACGTTGAGTTGGTTAAGAGAGTTCGTGCCGATTAACACGACTGCAGAAAAGCTTGCTGAGCTGCTGACAATGGCCGGCCTCGAAGTTGAAGCGATGATCCCGTTGCGCGATCCGACAACTGAGCCAGGGGATTGGATTTTTGAAGTGGCGGTTACGCCCAATCGCGGAGATTGCCTGAGCATCATGGGTTTGGCCCGGGAGGTGTCGGCTGTTACCGGCGCTCCGCTCGAGTGCAAAAAAAATCCGTCGCGCCAGAAGGTCTTGAAGGCTCTCAAGGGGATCACGCTCGAGATTGAGGATTCCCAATCCTGCCCGCGCTACTCCGCACGGGTGGTGGAAGGCGTTCGTGTAGCGCCGGCGCCTGCCGCCATGCGCTTTCGGCTAGAAGCCTGCGGCGTTCGTTCCATCAACAACGTCGTTGATGCCACCAACTACGTGATGCTAGAGACAGGTCAACCCCTGCACGCCTTCGATCTCGATCGTTTGAGCAGTGGCCGGATCGTTGTACGCAAGGCCGGGCAAACGAAAAGGTTTGTCACCTTGGATGAAGTTGAGCGTGAGTTGGTTCCGGAAGATCTGCTGATCTGTGATGGTGACACCCCTATCGCGTTGGCCGGAGTCATGGGAGGAGCGGATTCGGAAGTGACAGCGGAAACGAGGCGTATTTTATTGGAAAGCGCCCATTTCGATCCGACCGAGATACGGCGCACTGCGAAGCGCTTAGGCCTGCGCAGCGAGGCATCGCACCGTTTTGAGCGTGGCGTAGATCCCGAAGGGACGATTGCCGCCGCCGATCGTGCGGTGGAGCTTCTGGTTGCCCATGCGGAGGCAGATGCGGTTCCCGGAGTGCTCGATGGATATCCGCGCCGCCGCAAGTCTCGCTCGATTTTGCTGCGCGAAGAGCGCATCGAAAAACTTCTCGGGGTTCGCCTCGAGCGGGGAACGGCTGAGAGGCTACTCCAGTCTCTGGGTCTGAAAATTTCCAGGCAATCGAAGAAGGGGATCATCAAGGCGGTGCCGCCGACCGGCCGCCCGGATCTTACGCGGGAAGCGGATTTGATTGAAGAGGTTGCCCAGCTCTATGGCTACGAGAAGATCCCGACCACTTTACCAGCGCTTGGGTCCTCGGCGACGAAAGTCGATTACCATCTTCAGCGCGAGCGCAGAATTCGTTCGTTCTTAATTGGAGAAGGACTCATCGAGTTGATCAATTTGCCGTTCACGAGTGAAAAAATGAACCGCGCTTTCTGCGGGTTATGGGACGAGGCGCCATCTCCGGTGACCGTGGTGAACCCGTTGGTGAAAGAGAGTGCAGAGATGCGCTTGAGTCTGCTGCCCGGCTTGTTGGAGAATCTCGGCTTTAATCTTGCGCAAAAAGCGCCGAGCTTCCTCGGTTTTCACCTTGGGAAGGTGTTTCACTTGGCGGCCAACGGCGAACCCGAAGAACGACAGTCCCTGGCCGGCCTCCTTTATGGGTACCGGGAGCGCAGGGGGCTGCGTTCCGGAGAGTTGGCCCCGTTGAGCTTTCTGGACTGTAAAGGGCTCGTGGAAGGAATACTGGATTTGCTGCGCCTCGGTGAACGTGCGAACTGGTCGAGCGGGAGTATCGCCGTGCTGCACCCGGGCAGAACGGCTATTTTGCACCTTGACGATGTGAAAATCGGCTACTTGGGACAGAGCCACCCGGAGCTTTGCGAGGATACCGGGCTGCCGTCGTGTTTGGCGTTTGAACTTGACTTCGACAAGTTGGTTCAGTATGCTCCGCGGCAAATAAAAGCCCGTTCCCTGCCGCGTTATCCGGCTGTTGAGCGCGACTTTGCTCTGGTGGTGGATCACGCGTTTCCGTCTCGGCAGATCGTGAGTTGGATCGAAGGTCTCGGCCAGGCCCTTATCGAAGATGTGGCGGTATTTGATGAGTACTTCGGCGCGTCGCTTCCCGAGGGGAAGAAAAGCTTGGCCTACAAGATCTCTTATCGCGCCAATGATCGGACTCTGACAGACAACGAGGTTAACGCCCTGCATCAAAATCTCGTCGATCGCATTGGCGAGGTTTTTGGGGCTCAACGGAGGAGCTAAGGAAAATCCAAACTGCAATCGGCAGGGAAGGGAAGGGTTAAAAATGACCAAGGCAGACATCATTACTCGAATTTACGAGAAAATCGGTTTTTCAAAAAAAGACGCGACGGACGTGGTGGAAGCAACGTTCGATATCATCAAAAATTGTCTCGAGCAGGGACAAAAAGTTAAGATTTCCGGGTTTGGAAATTTTGTCGTGAACACGAAAAGGCCGCGGAAGGGCAGAAACCCGCAGACAGGTGATGAAATCATCATCGTGGGGCGCAAAGTTTTGACGTTCAAAGCTAGCCAGATCCTCAAGAAGAGTCTCAACACCATGACTCCGCCTACCCCGCCGTCGGCTTTGGAATAAAAATCCGCGATGTCGGCTCGCTTACCAGACAAGATCTACTTCAAAATCGGCGAGGTCAGCCAGATCGTAGGCGTTGAACCCTACGTGTTGCGTTACTGGGAGACCGAGTTTGAACTGTTGAAACCATCGAAGGCGCCGTCGCGGCATCGGCTGTACAAGAAAAAGGATGTGGAGCTTTTGCTGGACATCAAGCGCCTCCTTTACAGTGAAGGTTTTACCATCGAAGGCGCACGCAAAAGACTGAAGGCAGCCAGGAAAGAGGAGAAGAATCAGCTTAAACTTCCGCTCTCTGATCACAAGTATAAAACTGCGCTCACTAGGATCAAAAAAGACCTTCTCTCCCTGCGAAAGATGCTGTCTTGAGCTGACGCGCATGGCTACCATACTTCTCTCTTTGACAGGCGCGCCTAACCGCTGGATAAGGCGTTATTGAAAACTGAAGCGACGGTTGTTCTTCCGATCAGGTGTGCTTAGACCAACCTTTCATTGACCTTAGCTATCGCTCAACGGATCGTAGTGCATCGTGGTAAATGCAAGTCGCATGCGGGCGCAGCGCGCTCCCGGTCCGAGCGAGCGCATGGGTGGTTACTCTATGTGCAGCGCCCTTTCTCTTGGACCGCTTCGGTGCGGCGGGCGGTTTCTTTGCTTGTGCCGTATATCCACCGGAGGGACAAGGTGAGTCGCGACGAAGGGATGGGCGAGTCCGGCCAGGTTATGGCGGCTCTCATCCGATTCCCGGGTAGCACAAAATTGATTTAAGCATGCGCTAATGTTAGAGTCCGCAGAGTCCAACCCTCTGTCGGGGCGTAGCGCAGCCTGGTAGCGCACACGCTTGGGGTGCGTGTGGTCACCGGTTCAAATCCGGTCGCCCCGACCAATTCCTCGCATTGATATTCCCGTTAGTGAACCCAGTTTTAAGAGCCAAGGCCAATAAGGGGTCATCGGACGAAGCAGAGGGCCGTATGGAGAGATTCTTTGCCACCTGCCCCCGGGGCCTGGAACCGCTTCTGGCGGATGAACTGCAAGGACTGAAAGCGCGAAGGATTCGTGCCGTAGGCGGCGGCGTCGAGTTCAGCGGCGAATTCTCCCTGTGCTACCGGGCCAATCTGGAAAGCCGTATCGCAAGCCGCATTCTATGGCGGGTGGCAAGCGCGCGCTATCGCGACGAGGAAGATATTTACCGTGCCGCTTACAAGCTTCCGTGGGGCGATTGGTTCGGGCCCGAACGCACTATAAGGGTCGATGTCTCGGCTATCAGAAGCCCTCTCGCCAGTCTCAATTTCGTCACCCTGAAAATCAAGGACGCGGTGTGTGACAAGATCCGCTGGCTTTCGGGCCGCCGTCCCAGTGTAGATACCCGGCAGCCCGATATCCCCCTCCAGGGTCATCTGACAGAGCGCGATTTTTTTCTCTATGTCGATACCACGGGGGAGCCGTTGTTCAAGCGCGGTAAGCGCATAGCTGGGGGAGATGCGCCGCTGCGGGAGAATCTCGCGGCCGGCATCCTGCGCTTGGCGAAATGGGCCCCTCACATGCCGCTGCTCGATCCCATGTGCGGCAGCGGGACGATTTTGATGGAGGCGGCACAAATGAGTCTTGACATCGCGCCCGGCCTCGGGCGGCATTTCGCATTTGAGAAGTTGACAAATTTCGACAAACGGATTTGGGAGGATCTTTTGCTGCAAAGCGCGGCGCGGCACAAACCCAGAGAGCGGCTGTCGATCTACGGCAGTGATCTGTCAGGCGAGGTGTTAAAATCGGCGCGCGCCAACCTAGCAGCTGCCGGTCTGGAGAGAATGGTGAGCCTAAAGGAGGCGAACGTGCTGGAAATCTTCCCGCCGGCAAGGGAAGGGATCCTCGTCACGAATCCCCCCTATGGCGTGCGCCTGGGCGAGCAGCAGCAACTGGCGGAGTTCTACCCGAAACTGGGGGACGTGCTGAAGAAGAGGTTCGGTGGGTGGCGCGTCTACCTTCTCAGCGCCGATGCTCGCCTGCCAAAGCTCATTCGTCTCGCCGCGTCCAAGCGCACGCCGCTATTCAACGGCGCTCTGGAGTGCCGGCTGTTCGAGTACAAGATGGTCGCTGGGGGAATGAGAAAGAAAAAGCCTGAAATGTGACCGGTGTTTCGGGCCTGTTTCAGCTTTGGTCCTTGGCTTGAGGCAGGGGCGGCTGAATCCCAATTTCCCGGCCTCCAGCCCCGTTATTTTCGGACTCTATTGCAAAGGCGGGTTGGGGGCGCCCCACGCTAGTCTGCGCGAAAAAACGCCGGCTTCTTTGCGAAGATTCACAAGGCCTTAGCACAGAGAAATTTTTGTTTTGGTAGCAATAATGCGCTAAAGTGTGTAAAATTAGAAGCAAAACCCATAGAAAATCAATTAGTTCACGATTTAGCGAGGACACTAATCTGATCCCGAATCTCTGTGAGTGCGAGGGGGCCCCTGCGCAATTGATGTTGCCCCGACCATTCACCGCTCAAGTATCATAGTGAAGATTTCGGTTCCAATCGCGCACGACTTCATCTGGGCTAGGGATAAAATGGTTGAGGAGCAAATCCTTGCCCGCGGAATTCGCGATCCGCAGGTCATCCGCGCGATGCGCCAAATCCCGAGGCATCTCTTTGTCGATACGGGTTTGGTGAGCCGCGCCTACGATGACAGGGCTTTGCCCATCGGAGAGAAACAAACTCTTTCCCAACCCTACATGGCGGCACTCATGACCGAGGGCCTCGCGCTTACGGGTCGAGAAAAAGTGTTGGAAATCGGCACCGGGTCGGGCTATCAGACGGCCCTGTTAGCGGAGCTGTGCTTCAATGTTTTTTCAGTGGAAAAAATTCGCGCCCTGGCCCAGAGGGCGAGGAATACACTGGATCGACTCCAGTATCACAACATTGCCATTCATGTCGGTGACGGGACCTTGGGCTGGGCGGACCATGCCCCTTACGATGCCATAATAGTCACGGCCTGTGCGCCTGATTTGCCCAAGCCGCTTCTCGACCAGCTCTCCGTGGGCGGCAGATTGGTCATCCCTGTGGGCGACGAGCAGTCGCAACTGTTGACCCACGTCACCCGCAATAGAAGCGGCTACCAGACATGCCGAATTGGGGATTGCCGGTTCGTCAAATTGCGGGGGAGGTACGGTTGGCGCGACTAGTCGATACGTGCCTCAAACAACGGTTCCTTATTTTGCTTCTTCTCATTCTGCCGGCCTGTGCGCCGCAGATCAGCGCTCGCGTCCCTCGACCCACTCAAGGGATTTATCACGTCGTCGGACCGGGCGAAAACCTGTTTCGCATCGGGAAAGCCTACGATGTTGCCCACGATCAATTGGCTCGCATCAACCGAATTAAGGACGCAGGTCAAATCCGGGTCGGTCAAAAAATATTCATCCCGGGTGCCGTGAGACGTCTTCCCGTCGAAATCATAACGCCGAGCGAAACAGCCCCGGTGTTTCCCGGCTTGCCGCAGCCATGGGACCCGGGATTGGAAGGCTTTGTCTTGCCGGTCAGCGGCACGATTAACTCTGGATTCGGTCCGCGCGGCGCGAGCTTTCATGACGGTGTGGATATCGCCGCGACCGAAGGAACCCCGATTCGAGCCATCGAAAGAGGGGAGGTTCTTTTCAGCGATCAGCTCCGGGGCTATGGGAAAATAGTCATTATCCGCCATGCGGATGGCCTCGTTTCCGTCTACGCCCACAACGAGAGCAACTTGGTGCGCGAGGGGCAATTCGTCTCCCGCGGAGAGATCATTGCTCGCGTCGGTAGCACTGGAAGAGTCACCGGCCCTCACCTTCATTTCGAAATCCGCAAAAACAACACGGCCCAGGATCCATTGCGCTATTTGCCGCAGTTGTGTTGCATGCCGGCATCGGATATGGTTTCTCCGAAGGGCTAGAGAACAGTTCGATGAAAGATCTGGCGAAAATCAGAAGTGACGTCGTGGGCAGTTTGCTGCGCCCTGCCGCCTTGAAGGAGGCACGGGCGCGGTATGATGACGGGAATATCGCTCTTTCTGAATTGCGCGAGGTGGAAGACCGGGAAATACGCCAAGCGGTCCGGCTGCAAGAACAAGCGGGGCTGGCGGTCGTGACGGATGGCGAGTTTCGTCGTCTGAATTTTCAAGACAGCTTCGGCGAGTCTGTTGCCGGCTTCGATGTCGGCGCCGCCAGCCTGCACTTCTACCAGCAACGCGTCGAGGGGAGCAAGCCACTCCAACGCTGGGAAATTCCCGACAGCGGCGAAGCGAAAGGTACTGCCATTTCACAGCGGCGCCCCGTGGTGGAGCGGTTGCAGTTGGTGCGCAATACTCCTCTGGAAGAGTACCGCTTCGTGAGCCAGGTTGCCCGCAAATCGGCGAAGGTGACTCTTATCGGTCCGGACCGGATTGGGCAAAGATTTGACTGGCAGAATTCCACAGCGGTTTATGCATCCGTCGATGAGTTCCTCGCCGATGTTGTGCGCATTGAGCGGGAAATCATCCAAGGCCTTGTCGAGGCGGGGTGCCGCTACGTTCAGATTGATGCGCCCGGCTATACGGCTTATGTGGACCCGCCCTCTTTGCAGGCGATGCGGGCTCGCGGCGAAGACCCGCAAAGCAACTTCAGCCGGTCGCTCAAAGCCGACAACCAAGTCCTGGAAGGATTCAACGACGTTACCTTTGGTATTCATCTCTGCCGCGGCAATCAGCGCAGCATGTGGCATCGCGAGGGCAGCTATGACGAGATAGCCGAGCGACTGCTCAACGAACTGAAGCATGACCGTTTCCTGCTCGAGTATGATACGCCCAGGGCCGGAGGATTTGAGCCGCTGCGCTTCTTACCCAAGGACAAAGTCGTCGTCCTGGGCCTCGTCAGCACGAAGGTCTCTCAGGTCGAAACAATCGACGATCTCAAGCGTCGCATCGATGAGGCCGGGAAGTATGTCCCGCTCGAACAGCTGGCCATCAGCCCGCAATGCGGATTCTCGTCGGATGTCGTCGGCAACCTTCTGGGCGAGGATGACCAGAAACGGAAGCTGGAAGTCGTTGTAGAAACCTGCCGCCAAGTGTGGGGCTGACTCTAGCTGCGCAAGGAATCCCAGATTTCACAGTACAGATTTCCCGATTTGATATTCGACAGGTGCAATCGCGACGCGCGGTTGTTGCCGGGTCCAGCTATTTGTGATAGCTCACAGCCATGAGCGACGTTGCGATTCTTCGACAGGCCATTCGAGACATCCCTGATTTTCCCAAGCCCGGCATTGTCTTTAAGGATATCACACCGCTGCTCGGCAACGGCGAACTTTTTGCCAAAGCCATCGATCTGCTCGCCGATCGCTATCGCGGACAGGAGATCAACACCGTCTTGGGCATTGAATCGCGTGGATTCATTATCGGTTCCGCGCTGGCCTACAGGCTTGGGGCGGGATTCTGTGTTGTTCGCAAACCAGGAAAACTGCCCTATGAAACTCACAGGGCTAGTTATGAACTGGAATATGGGACTGACAGTCTGGAGATTCACACTGACGCAATCCCGCAGCGGGCCCGCGTCATTATCGCTGACGACTTAATCGCCACGGGTGGCACGGCGGCGGCAACGGCGCAACTCGTTTCCAGGCTGGGGGGCACCGTCGTGGAGTGCGCTTTCTTGATCGAGCTCGCCTTCTTGAATGGGCGAGAAAAACTGAAGCCGCATCCCGTTTTTTCAATTCTGCAGTATAATGCGGAGTGATTGCCTGGCGTTAGGAGCCCGTGTTAACCTCGGGTTTATTGACAAGGCGCGGCGTTGGTCTATAAGCTTAATGTGAGTTTAGCGAAGAAGGGCCAAAATCACTCGTACTGTCGCATCCATCGTCGCTTCGTCCTGCACTCGCTATTTAGATTAGGACTAGCTGAATGAAACGAATCGAAGAAATGTCTCTGTGGGAGCGCCTCTACTTTCCCGAGGTGTTCCGTGGCTTGATGGTAACCGGTTATCGTTTTTGGCGGAATTTGACTGTGCACACGCTGCATCAGTTCGGACTGGCCAAAGACCTGCAAGCTGCGATTACGGTGCAGTACCCCGATGAACGCGCGCCTTACCCTGATAGTTACCGCGGCCGGCACCGCCTGACGCTCAAAGAAGATGGGGCGGTGCAGTGCACGGCCTGTTTCCTGTGTGCGACGGCCTGCCCCGCAGAGTGTATCTATATCGAAGCGGGAGAGTATCCCGATCGTTCCGTCGAGAAGTATCCGGTCCGTTATGAGATCGATACGTTGCGCTGCATCTACTGTGGTTTCTGCGTCGAGGCCTGCCCCTGCGATGCGATTCGCATGGATTCCGGTACTCATCCGGGAAACCTCGGGTTTAGCCGCGTGGATTTCGTTGAGGATAAAGAGGTGTTGATGCAACGTTCACGCGATATGGCGGCAAAAGGCAAAGAAGAGCTTTACGAGGAGTACGTAAGACCGTACCGGCACGTTTAGCTTATCGAGGGGCAAACTCGGGCCGCGGAAGCGGGCCGAGGCAAGACCCCGGGAGGTTGCATATGTCAGATGCCAAGAAAATCAATGGTTCGAACGAAAACGGGATTACGACTCAACCCTTGCCTGCCTCCGATAAGGTTTACGTGCAAAGCCGTAATTGCCCCGACGTGCGCGTTGCCATGCGCCAGATTGTCCTTTCAACCGAAGGGGACGGAGTAGCAAACGGTGGGCAGGGTGGCCAAGTGGAATCACGCGTGACAGTCTACGACACCTCGGGACCTTACACGGATCCCCATGCCGATACGGATATACGGAAAGGCTTAAAGCCGTTGCGGCTGGAGTGGATCCGCGCCCGGGGGAATGTGGAGCCGATCTCATCGCAGGGCTATAAGCCCGCCAACGGCAAGAACGGCTCGCAAACGGAGCGCTTTCCAGATGTCTCCCGTCGCCCGATTCTGCGTGCCAAGCCCGGCGCCAATGTGACACAGATGCATTACGCCAAGCGGGGCATCATTACGCCGGAGATGGAGTATATAGCCGTTCGTGAAAACCTGGGGCGTGAAAAAGCTCTAGAGGATGCTGCTGGAGCGCTTTCCCGCACGCATGCGGGGAACGCTTTCGGGGCTGCGATTCCGCAGTTTGTAGCGCCTGAGTTTGTGCGCGACGAAGTTGCTCGGGGCCGCGCCATTATTCCTGCCAATATCAATCATCCGGAAACCGAGCCGATGATTATCGGCCGGAATTTTCTCGTCAAGATCAACGCGAATATCGGCAATTCCGCAGTCGCATCATCGATCGAAGAGGAAGTGGAAAAAATGATCTGGGCGACGCGGTGGGGCTCGGACACGGTCATGGATCTCTCCACCGGTGACGACATTCACGAGACTCGCGAATGGATTCTGCGCAATTCGCCGGTGCCCGTCGGGACCGTGCCGATTTACCAGGCATTGGAGAAGGTGCAGGGAAAAGCCGAGGAGCTGACATGGGAGATTTATCGGGATACGATTATCGAGCAAGCGGAGCAGGGTGTGGATTACTTTACCATCCATGCCGGTGTACTCTTGCGCTACATTCCCCTCACCGCTAAGCGTATCACCGGGATCGTGTCCAGAGGCGGCTCCATTTTGGCCAAGTGGTGCCTCGCGCATCATAAGGAGAATTTCCTATACACGCACTTCGAAGAGATCTGCGAGATCATGAAGGCCTACGACGTGGCGTTTTCTCTCGGAGACGGCTTAAGGCCCGGCTGTATCGCCGATGCGAACGACGAAGCGCAGTTCGGCGAGCTAGAAACACTGGGAGAACTCACTCAGATTGCTTGGAAGCACGACGTCCAGGTGATGATCGAGGGACCGGGACATGTCCCGATGCAGCTCATCCATGAGAATATGACCAAGCAACTGGAGCAGTGCGACGAGGCGCCGTTTTACACCCTCGGGCCGCTGACGACGGATATCGCGCCCGGTTACGACCACATAACGAGCGCCATCGGCGCGGCGATGATCGGCTGGTACGGCACGGCGATGCTTTGCTATGTAACGCCGAAAGAACACCTGGGCCTTCCCGACAAAAAGGATGTCAAGGATGGCGTCATTGCCTACAAAATTGCAGCCCACGCGGCCGATTTGGCGAAGGGGCATCCCGGGGCGCAGCTGCGCGACGACGCGCTGAGCCGGGCTCGATTTGAGTTCCGCTGGGAGGATCAGTTCAACTTGAGTCTCGATCCGGACACGGCACGAGCCTTTCACGATGAGACCTTGCCCGCCCAGGGCGCCAAGCTGGCGCATTTTTGCTCCATGTGCGGGCCGCACTTTTGCTCCATGAAAATCACCCAGGACGTACGGGATTACGCGGCGCAAAAAGGGCTGGAGAACCAGGCTGCGCTGGAAGCCGGAATGAAAGAAAAGGCCGAGGAGTTCAAGCGCAGCGGGGGTAAGATTTATCACGAAGTTGGTTCGGAAAGCGGCGAAACTACCGCTAACGTGATTCGCGCCGCGCCAAAAGAGTAGGCTCCCCGCTCGATCGCTCCAGTAGAATACTAACCGGAGGAGATGATCTTAGGTCCCTTTCGGTTAGTCTCCGAAATCATAACGGAGTCATTACGCTGCCGAAGCCTTTGCGGCGCTCGCACGAGGGGTGGGCTTGCGCGCAAGCGCCCACTTGATCAGCGGTCCGCTCATAATGGACGTAGCGACCGCTGTAATGACCAGGGCGACGAAGACCCTTTCGTTGATCAAGCCGTACTCAAGAGCCAGAAAAGCCAGGATGATCTCCATGGCGCCTCGGGCATTAAGCCCGAAACCGACCGCCAAAGCCGAGGACCATCTCATGCCACCCCAATAGGCACCGATGGCACCACCCGCTATTTTCCCTATGCAGGCTATGGTCAAGACTCCAAGCACCAGCAGCAGGTCGAAATGAGCGAGGAAATTTGCGCGCATTCCCATGGTGGCGAAAAAAATCGGAGCAAAAATGGACAGCACTAGATTTCTCAGAACGTCCAAGCTATGATTTTTTAACTCACCAGTTTCTCCGATCATCACGCCGGCTAAGAACGCACCGAAGATTGCATGGATTCCAATCCAAGAAGTCAGCGCAGCGCATAGGAACGCCATCAGGACGGCAAGTCCCAAAATACCCTCCGGCGGTAGGCGCCGGCCGTGGAAAAAGGCAAAAACGCGCGCTGTTAATCCTCTTCCGAGCGTGAGACAGAGAACGCTGAAACCGACAGTCAAAGCGATAACGCCGACAATCGACTGTTGCCCCTCCGTGATACCTATTTGGCTCAATATAACCGCAAAGAACATCCACCCTACAAGATCATTGAGGATCGCCGATCCCATGATAATGTGCCCGACTGCCGAGGTCATTATTTTCAAGTCAATGAGGATCTTGGCGACCACGGGAATTGCCGAGATCGACATGGCGGTTGCCAGGAACAGCGCGAAAAGCCAACGGCGAGACGGATCCACCAAATAATCCCCGGGCAGCCAGAGAGCGAAGGCGAGCCCAACTCCAAATGGCACCACGATGCCCAAGATAGAAGTAAAAATGACCGTTCGACCTTCCCGGTGCAATGTTGCCACATTGACTTCTGTTCCGGCCACCAGGAGCAAGAACACGCTGCCGAACCAGGCCAGACTGCCGAGCAATTGGGTTTGCGGCCCGGGAAACAGGGCGGACCAAGTTTCGGGGCTCAGCGCTCCGAGTACGGAGGGCCCCAACAAAACCCCTGCGAGGATCTCGCCTATGACGGTTGGTTGGCCTAATCTTCGAAAGGTTTCCCCCAGAGCCAGGGCTAAAGATAGAACGGTAAACAGTTGGAATAAGAACAGCGCGAAATCATGCTCGGATGGGAAAGTCATCATTGCCTCACGGGATTGTCAAAACTGTCTCTCACAATCGCTCCTCAAGAAGCGCGATACTTTGCCTCCGTTAGGCCCGGGCCGGTTTTCAAGCGCCTGTTGGTACGATTCGGGTGCGGAAATACCATAAGTTAACGCGCGATCACAGAGTCTATAGTAGGAGATTAAGAAGAAGTCGGCACGCAAAATACGACTTTCGAATGAAAAGGGGGCTTCTCACTATCCTATGATCGCAACCCAATTCATGCAGTGAGGCGCCGCAGGGCTTCGGTGTACTTCTCCTGAGTGTTGCGCACGACTTCGGGGGGCAAGATCGGCGGCGGGGATTTCATGTCCCAAGGCAAATTTGTCAAATAGTCCCGCACATACTGCTTGTCAAAACTATCGGGTGTCTTGCCGGGCCGATAACCATCCGCAGGCCAGAAGCGCGAAGAGTCCGGCGTCAGCAGTTCATCGATCAAGATGACTTTGCCCCCGTCGATACCGAACTCGAGCTTGGTATCGGCGATGATAATTCCCTTGGCTTCAGCCATCTTGCGGGCGCGGGCATAGACGGCCAAACTGTAATCGCGCAGTTGCTCGGCAACCGAGCGTCCGACTTTGTCCACCATCTGGGAAAAGCTAATATTGACGTCGTGAGCGCCAACAGGCGCCTTCGTCGATGGTGTGAATAGCGGCTCGTCCAGGCGCGCGGCTTCGACCAGACCCTTGGGCAGCGGGATTCCGCAGACAGCCCCCGAGTTTTGATAGTCTTTCCACCCCGAGCCGGCGAGGTAGCCGCGAACGATGCACTCCACAAGAGCGGGAACGCATTTTTTAACCAACATGGTGCGCCCTTCGAGTTGGGCCTTGTGCGGCTGACAGGCGGCAGGAAACCCGGCGGTATCGGTCGTGATTAAATGATGCGGCACGATATCCTTCATCACATCGAACCAGTATACAGAAAGGGCGGTGAGTATCTTGCCTTTGTCCGGAATCAGCGTCGGCAAAACGACATCGAAGGCAGAGATGCGGTCGCTGGGGACAAGCAGAAGCTTGTCTCCCAAGTCGTAGATGTCGCGCACTTTGCCCCTGTTGATCAGCGTCAAACCTGATAGCGTTTCTTCAGCCATAGTTGAATCTCTCTCCTTAGCTCAAATCTGTCAGAGCGATTGCCGACTAGCGGGTCTTTACCGGGGGCCGCCGATGCGAAACTCATCCAGACCATATCGGGATATCGGTGTCAATCGGCACGGGGAGTCCTTCCCGCTTTGGAGCGGCATAGACTTGTTGTCCCCGGGACGGGCGACCTCATTGAGACCCGGTTAGCTGCTTTACTTACGACATCAGCGGCTAGAAACATTTCAACTTTCACAGCCTCATCTCTTGGATTTTCGCATTCGAACTTGTCGCGCCTTGAGCCGCGCTTTTTCGCTCCTGTGACTTCCTTTAGTGCATATCAGGCGGCGGCCCTTTTCTCTCCGCCCTGCCATTTGCATCGCCGCCCACCGTTGCAGCCTTTTTCTGAGGTCCTCCGGCTGAAGGCCTAAGGTCTCACAAACATTCTTGAAGGAAAAAACCCCATCGTTGTTCGCGCTCATCCATTTTTCGGTTTCACGGAAGAGAAGTTCATTGGTACGGGAGGGGTTTAGTATGTATTTTTTATACGACCCGATTGCGTCTTCTAGTAACGCCCGGATCAATAGCCTCACGGCTTCATTGTCTGCGGCGCCTTTCTGGCCGCTATGAACGTGTTCATACTGAAAACGCACAACCGGGTCCGCCGAAAAGACATGACGAGTAAAGCCGGTCTTGTCACCGCCGTCAAAGTTGTTCATCGCCGTCTTTTTCAGTTCCTTTGTTTGGCGCCAAATCAAGTTTCGTCCCTCGTAGTTTCGGGAGAAGCCTTGCGTTCATTCCCTTTCGCCAACTGACTTGCTCTATGTGCCGCCACGATGGCGTCTTCATAGCGTTTCTCGTTCATTGCAACCAGAGCGAGGTTGAGGGCGCCTTCGGCATCATTCAGGGATGCTGCGGCCATGTGACCTTGGGCCTTCCTGGCTTCGAGTACATCCCGCTGCGCGAGGCGGATTGCCACAAACGCTTCGTCTGCCGAAGGCCCAGTGCGAATCGATGTCAATTTCACGATGGCGAGGGTTGCAAGGCCAATAGCCACCAGCCACACCCACACCCTGATGCGAGGCTGCGGATTGCCGGGGACCAAAGCCCAACTCACCCTTTTCCTAAAGCCGGTGTCATCTCCCAAGTCTGACGGTGACGAGCCGGCAATCTTTTCGTTGGTTCTCAAGGAAGCTAAAATTGAGACGGCCAATATGCCCGCCACCACTCCCAGGGAGACGCCAATGGGGATCTTATAGAAATCGACCAGCATCATCTTGACGCCGACAAAGCAGAGGACAAAGGAAAGACCGACCTTCAGGTAGCGAAACATGCCCATGATTCCGGCGAGAAGAAAGTAGAGGGCGCGCAGTCCCAGGATGGCAAAGATATTGGACGTGTAGACAATAAAGGGATCGAAAGTAATGGCAAAGACAGCAGGGATGGAGTCCACGGCGAAGATGACATCGGTTGTCTCTATCACGAGCAAAACGACAAAAAGAGGCGTAGCCCAGATACGCTGATCCAGTCGCACGAAAAAGCGTTGCTCGTGAAAGTCAGCGGTAATCGGCATCCACCGGCGCAGAAGCCGAACTGCCGGATTTTTTTCAGGCTCAATTTTCTCGTCACCGGCGAAGTACATCTTGATGCCTGTGATGACCAGAAAACCGCCGAAGATATAGATGATCCAGTGAAAGGCACTGAGAAGAGCGGCGCCGGCCAGGATGAAGATAGCCCGCATGATCAAGGCGCCCAGGATGCCCCAGAATAGGACGCGATGCTGGTACATCGCTGGAACGGCAAAGTACGAGAAGATGATAATGAAGACAAAGATGTTGTCCACGCTAAGGGACTTCTCAATCAGGTAGCCGGCGAAAAACTCCAGGGCCTTTTCCG
>JBFJNS010000004.1:0-21822 GCA_041618055.1 Binatia bacterium | reverse complement strand
GGCTCAGCAGGAAGCCAAAAGTGTAGGGAAAATTATAGAAGGTGAGCCCGGTGATGAAAAAATGCAATTTTGACGCCCAGAAATAGGGGTCCTCGCCACCGGGAGCCAGCACATCACCCACAATCCGTCGTTGCGTCTCCGTCATCAACGTTTTCAGGCGGCTGACGCTCAGTTCGCCGTTTTTGCGCTCCTCATACAAAAGCTTCTCGAATTCAAAGCGAACCGGAATATCCAACAGATAAATCGCACAGTGGCCAACCTCGGCATCGAGCAACGTCGTTTTGATGGCATCGCTGGTGGATGGTTCGTCCAACATACCGTTGGTGAGAAGCAGTTCGCCGAAAGTGGAGGCGGTTTCGGCAAGGGTCATCGGGTAGAAGCGTCCGTAAGGACGAACATCACGCATGAGAAAACCATGAAACGCATGGCCGGATTCGTGCGCCAGCGTCAAGACGTCATTCAACGATTCATTATAAGTCATGAAAATGCGCGATTCCTTACTCAACATGGAGCTGGTGCAAAATCCCCCAGGTCGCTTGCCGACGCGAGGCTCCCAGTCAACCCACCTGTTATCGATAACGGTCTGGAAGAACTTGCCCAAGGCAGGGTAGGCGCGACTAAACGCCCTCTGGACAAGAGTTACACCTTTTTTCCACGAGAGCCGCTCCTGGTTCTGAAGATCTAACGGCGCCCCCAGGTCGTACCAACAGACGGATGTCTCGCCCATGCGCTTTGCTTTGAGGCGAAGTATCCGGCGGGGAACATCCAGTCGCGCGTACAGGGCCTCGAACATCGCCTTCAGAGTGTTGTGAGTGATGGCGGCCTGAAAAAGGGCGATATCGAGAAAATGCTCAACACCTCGGTGCCGGTTGAGCGTAAGCCTTGTGCCCGCAATGGCGTTAATCGCGGCCGCAGCCATGTCTTCGGCCCCTTGCCATGCCGCGTTGCCGCCGTCGAAGGCCGCTTTTCTGATGCGGCGATCCCCATGGTCCAGAAGGGAGCGCCGTTGCGACATGGGCAAGTGCTCGCGCCTGCCGTCGGGGTACAGCATCTCGAATTCGAGCTTCGACGAGACCGTATCATAAAGGCGGCCCCAGGATTGGATCCCGTCGACGCCAAGGTCCGTGGCGAGAATTTCCTTTTCTGCGGGCATGGCGCGTGCCGCCTCCTCGCGCAGACGCTTGAGGTAGTTTCCAGCGCCGCTGAGCGCGAGTCTTGACAGCAAGCTCGCAAACACACCATCAGAACAGCCTTTGACCGCCCGCAGCAGTTCGATGCGGATTTTGCCCAAATCGGCGCGCATGCGAAGGACGGAGGCCTCCTCTTCGCGATAAGCTTCGTTGCGCGCATCGGCCGCCGACAAACAGCTGATGTAGGATGAAAGATGCGACATGCGCTGCGACAGATCCTCGTTGCGAGCGAAAACCTCCTCCCAAGCGGCAACGTTCTTCCGACTCAGCCGCGGCAAGAGGGTAGCGGTCTCCCACAGGGACGAGATGTCATTGCGGAGAGACTCCTTGAAACGCAGCATCTCCGCGCCGTTGAAGCAAGGAAAATAGCTTTTCAGGTCCCAGGACACGATGGAAAGGTTTCACATTTCGACATGGGTGCCGACTTTCTGTCGCAGTGCCTTGTGATAGATAAGATGGGCGGTAGCGACGTCCTGGATGGCAATCCCCACCGCTTTGTAAATCGTTTTTTCGCTGGGGCTCGTTCTACCGGGTTTCTTTTTTTGCAGCACTTCGCCGATCTCCGCCCGAATGCTGTCTGCCGTGATGGCGTTTTCCTTGATTGCCAGGAGGATATCGCCGCACTCGGCCATAACCGCCTCACGCGAATCGACAAAAATCTTGGTACAGGCCAGGGTGGCAGCGTCGATTTCGCGCAGATCCGGGCGGTGCGAGCCGATGGCGTTGATATGGACACCGGGCTTGAGCCATTCGGCTCTCAAGATGGGTTCCTTAGCTGTGGTGACCGTTACCAAGAGATCGGAGCCCTCTACCGCTTCCCGCGCGCTCTTGACGGGTTTGATGGCGACGCCGACATCCCGTTGGATCTCTTCTTTGAGCTTCAACACGCTTTTTTCTTCGATGTCGAAGATTTTGATCTCGGCGATGTCGCGCACCCTGGTCAATGCTCGGATGTGCGCGCGCGCCTGAACCCCGGCGCCGAGGACGCCCAGGATGGGGGTCTGGGGGTTGGCGCAAAGTCTGGTTGCCATGGCCGAAGCGCATGCGGTGCGCGCAGTCGTGATGGAGGTGCCGTCCATCACGGCAATGAGTTTTCCGCTCTCCGCGTTGTAAAGCATGACTGTGGCGAGAATCATGGGCAAGCCCTGGCGCGGATTATTCGGGAAATAAGTAACAACCTTCATTCCCAGGGCTTTGTTCTCACTCAGATAGCCCGGCATGCATGTAATGCGCCCGTTGATTTCCGGCACCGGGGTCACAAGTCGCACGGGCATCACGGCCTTGCCTCCAGAGTATTGGCTGTGAGCTTGTTCCAATGCGCTCGTGATCTCTCCCCAATCCAGCAGACTCAAAACTTCCTTTTCTGATAACGCCAACATAGGCTATATGTCATAACATACTCCGGCGCAGAAGTAACAGCCTGGCTTGGAGCTAGGCCCGCTCCGGATCGCATGTCTCCGAATGAAGGAGGGAATATGGCTGAGAACAAGAATGTCATTCATCTGTCCCAGGTCAAGGCTGAGAAAATCCAAGCGCCAGACGGATCGTGCTTCGGTGGGTTGCGCCAGCGAGTCGGCTGCGTGATCGGTGCCCGCAAATTGGGCTATAGCTTTTTCCTCGTGCCTCCGGGAAAAGCCGCTTTCCCTTATCATGCCCATACCGGTAACGAGGAGATGATTTACATTCTCGATGGGGAAGCGATTTTGAGGTTTGGCAAAGAACAATTGCCCGTCTCAGCCGGGACTGTGATTGCCTGCCCGCCGGGCCCGGAATATCCCCATCAGCTTATCAATACGGGCGCGGCAGAACTTCGCTATCTGGTGGTCAGCTCCATGGAATATCCTGATATCTCCGAGTATCCGGATTCAAATAAAGTCGGCGCCTACGCAACGAGCGCGCACGAGCCGCAGCCAGGGTTTCGGGCACTTTACGTGAAAGATAAGAACGTCAATTACTACGACGGCGAGGATGGAAAGGAGGTCGAGCGCGCTCTCGAGTCCTCATCCCGACGATGAGAAGAAGTTCGCTTCCAACCGCTCGATCGTCCCTTTCCCTGCTCCTGGAAGTAAAAACGATTTCCAGTTGCCTCAGCGAATGTAACAGGCGAGGGCTCGTCAGAGTCGTGATGAGGAGCGGCGAAAATCTTTCTAAATCTCCGTTTTTAAAGGGAGACTTTTCAGCCTCCCCCTTTGCCGAAGGGAGGTTTTAAACGCCGAAACCAATGGACTAAATTGAAACTGACTTTGAAGTCGGCCTGAGGTAAACGGGCGCAACGTTGACGCAGCGACGCGCGTGGCGTTAAAATACCGTTATTCCAAGATAGAAGGAATTCCCAAATGACAGCCCGAATTTTTCCATTCGTTTTCTTGGCCTTATTCACCATTGCCCCTCCTCCTTCTCATGCCCAGGCTGAGCGCACATCGCCCAATGACAGCCGTACGTTACAGCTCGTGGATAGTTTGAAAGACGTTATTCGCCGGTGGGAAAACAATCGAACTGTAAACGCCCAGCTGTTAAATCAACTTCGAGATCTCGTCCGGCTCTACGATTGGCCCTGGCGCGTGAGGCTGCTCTTCGACGACTTCAGAGACGGCGATTACACCCGAAATCCAACCTGGGTGGTCAGAGGGGGTGAATATAGTGCTGGGCGAGGATTTGGTCTGCGAACCGTAATGAGTTCCAACTCCGTGGCGCAGCCGCCGGCTGATAGGAGGCGCGAGTTGACCCCGGTAGACATTATCGGTGGAATCCTCAAAGGCATTGCCGAGCCTGGTGGAGCAACTACTCCCCTGAAGGATGCTCCGAGTACGGCTGAAATTTCTACCGCGGTCGCCATCGGCAATGCTTTTGCCATCCGGGTGCGCATGTTATCCCAAGAAAAGCCGGTTACAGGTGCCAGGCTCGAGTTCGGTCCATATCGCGGTAACGGGCGTGAATGGGGTTATCGTCTCGCTTACAATCCCGGGCAGCGGCCGTCGTTTGAAATATTGAGACTATCGCCCGGACGTTCATCAGTGGTGGAAACTTACGATGTGTTCGCGGAATTGGAAGACAGTAGGGTCCACGAGGTCGAATGGCGCCGCGATCGGGAAGGAAGCATGTCTGTATTCCTGGACGGCCGGGAAATCATCCGCACCGTCGATCGGGGCATAACAGAGTTTTTCGACGGCTTCGCGATTGTCAACCTGGGCGGCGATTACACATTTGAACAGATCGAGATCTTTGGTGCCGAGCGTTAGCGACGGCGCCGGCGGTCTGGCGGCTCACTTCAGTTCCTTATCGATCATGTCCAACTGCGCCTTGCTCTTCCGCTCGCTTTCTGCGAGCGTTTCTTTGGCGCTGTCGTAGAGCTTGAAGTCTTTCGTAACAACATCTCGCACGGCTTCCTGAACCTTTTCCTTGGCGTCACCTTTGGCGGTCTCGTCGCCAGAGCGGCAGCCATGAAGTGAAAGGATGCAGGCGAAGACAAGGGTAAATGGCCTGGCATAGCGTTTCATGAGGTGAGTTATCCCCTTCCCAGAATTCGTTCAATTTCCGATGCAGGGATTTCTCCCTCGCGGACGATTTTCATCGAATCGTCATTGGCTTCCACTACTGTTGACCCCGTTTTGGATGTGAGAATGCCTCCGTCCAGGAAAACATCCAGCTGGCCTTGAAAGTACTTGCGCGCTTCGGCGAGGGTTCGGGCCGGTTCTTTGCCCGATGGATTTGCGCTCGTCGCGGTGATGGGTCGCCGCAGCGCTCTTACCAATTGAGTGGCAATCTCGTGGCTGGAGATGCGAACACCCACTCCGCCGGCGGCGCTGACAAGCGGCTTCGGCACATCTTTTCGCGCCGGCAAAACCAAGGTCAACGGCCCAGGCCACAAGGCCTGCATGAGGTTTAAAGCCTTAGGCGGGATTTCCCTGACGAGCGTCAGGAGCATTGTCTGATCGGCGACCAAAACGGGAATCGGCTTGTCCGGGTCGCGACCCTTGAGCTCAAAGACCTTCTCAACGGCGCAGTCATCGAGCGCATCCGCGCCTAAGCCGTAGAGCGTTTCCGTCGGGAAGACGATTACGGCGCCGTTTTTCAGGGCATCGACGGCCCGGGCAAAGTCATCAGGCTTCGCGCTTGGCGCTCTGGAGCTTGCGGTCTCTTTCCTCGACACCCGCGGCCATCTCTTTCTTGAATTGTGCCAGCTTGGCTGAGATCTTCGGGTCTTTGCGCGCCAGGATCTGAGCCGCAATGATCCCCGCATTGGAGGCTCCGGCCTTGCCGATGGCCATGGTCGCCACAGGGATACCGGCGGGCATCTGGACCGTGGCCAGCAAGGCGTCCAAGCCCTTGAGACTCGAAGAGTCGATGGGTACGCCGATAACGGGCAAGGTCGTATTGGCGGCAATCGCTCCTGCGAGGTGGGCGGCAGCGCCCGCTCCGGCGATGATGACTTCGAGGCCGCGTTGCTCGGCGCTAGCCGCATACTTTCCGGCGATCTCCGGCGTTCGGTGAGCTGACATGATTCGGGTCTCATAGGCGATGCCGAAATAGTCGAGCCGTTTTTCGGCCTCGCGCATGACTTCCAAATCTGAATCGCTCCCCATCAGGATCGCCACTTTTGCCTCTGGTGTCGCACTTTTTGTCAAAGCGAGTCTCCTCTTGCTATCAATTGGTTAATGCTTTATGGCCGATGTCAGTGCGGAAATGCAGTCCGTCCCACGATATGAGCTTCACGGCGTTATAAACCTCCGCCACTGCGTCAGCGATATTGCGCCCGCGGGCCGTGACTCCGAGCACGCGACCTCCGGCAGTTATCCAGCGACCGTTTTCTTTCGCCGTGCCGGCGTGAAACACGAAGCCCCGCTGCCAATCGTGCAGCTCATCCAGCCCGCGAATTTCTTTGCCCTTGGTATACGAGCCTGGATAGCCTCCGGCGCATAAAACCACACAGACGGCTGCATCATCGTGCCACTCCGGCGCGACCCTTGCAAGTTTTCCATCGATGGTGGCTTCCAGCAGAGGTACCAGGTCGCTCTTAAGTCGCATCATAATCGGCTGGCATTCGGGATCACCAAATCGCGCGTTGAACTCCAGGACTTTAGGCCCATCTCGGGTTATCATCAGGCCGACGTAAATCACACCGCGATAGCGAATGCCACGTTTCTTCAGACCTGCAAGCAACGGGCGTAGAATCTGGGCTAGGATTCGCTCATGAACTGCCGGCGTCACAACGGGCGCGGGCGAATAGGCACCCATGCCGCCCGTGTTCGGCCCCTGGTCGTGATCAAAGACCCGCTTGTGATCCTGAGAGGATGCCAACGGGAGAATCTGTTCGCCATCGGTCAAAATCATGAAGGAGGCTTCCTCGCCGTCGAGGAATTCTTCAATGACGATTTTTTCTCCGGCCTGACCGAAAGCTTTGCGAATTAGAATTTCATCAACCGCCCCCTCGGTTTCTTCGCGGGTCTCGCATATAAGCACACCTTTGCCTGCGGCAAGACCGTCGGCTTTGACAACGTGAGGGGGTGGGTGTTCGGCGATATACTTCTTAGCGGCTGCTACGTTCGTAAAGGTTCCAAACGCTGCGGTGGGAATGTGGTTCTCGTAAAGGATTTCCTTGGCGAATGCCTTACTTCCTTCCAGTCGAGCGGCGGCCTTATTGGGGCCGAAGACTCGAAGTCCTCTTTGCTCGAACAGATCGGCGATGCCGAGGGTAAGCGACAATTCCGGGCCGACGACGGTGAGGTCTACTTTTTCCGCGGCGCAGAAGTCGGCGAGCTTTTCTATTTGTTCCGGACTCACGCTGACACACTGCGCCAGCTCGCCGATGCCGGCGCTGCCCGGAGCGCAGAAGATTTTCTCAACTAGCGGGCTCTGGCTGATTTTCCACACCAGGGCGTGCTCGCGTCCTCCGCTGCCGATGACGAGAATCTTCATGAAATTGTAATCAGCCATCAGCTTTCAGCAGGCAGAAAAATGAAGGGGTAGCTGAGAGCTGGCGGCTGAATGCTGATCGCCCTAATGCCTGAAATGCCTCATGCCGGTGAAAATCATCGCCATGCCGTGCTCATTGGCTGCGCCGATGACTTCTTCATCCTTGATCGAGCCTCCCGGCTGAATGACCGCCTTGGCGCCCGCCTTGGCTGCTTCGTCAACGCCGTCACGGAATGGATAGAAGGCGTCGGAAGCGACCACCGATCCACGGAGGTCCAATCCATGGGTTCCGGCGCGCATGACGGCGATCTTCGCCGAGTCCACCCGGCTCATCTGTCCCGCGCCAACGCCGAGAACGCGATCTTCAGACGCAAAAACAATGGTGTTGGATTTCACGTGCCGGCAAACGCGCCATGCGAAGTCCAGGGCTCGGTATTCTTCGTCAGTAGGTTTTCGCTGTGTCACTACTTTACAAGCGCGGACATCAATGGCCCCTGCGTCCCAATCTTGTAGCAAAATGCCGCCCCTAACCCGGCGCAAATCGCAACCCCCACTCTGGGGCTGGCTCATGTCAAGTTCGAGCAGACGGATATTGAGAAGGCGCTTGGCGGAGGAGAGCACGGTCTTCGCTTCCGGGGTAAAACTCGGCGCGATGATGATTTCGAGAAAAATCTCCTTTAGCTCTTTTGCCGTTTCTTCGTCCACGGGACGATTGAAGGCAATGACGCCGCCAAAAATGGAGACGGGATCGCAGGATTTGGCCTTGCGAAATGCATCTGCAAGCGATTTCTGTGACAAGGCGACGCCGCATGGATTGGTGTGTTTGATGGCGACGGCGGCGATCTCGGAAAATTCCAAAACGGTGCTCAAGGCCGCGTCAGCATCCAAGATGTTGTTGAATGAGAGTTCTTTGCCCTGAATCTGCTTGGCCTGAGCAATCGACGGGCCCATCTCTCCCTGCGTGCCATAGAAGGCCGCTCTCTGGTGCGGGTTTTCGCCGTAACGCATGTCTTGAATCTTGGCGAATTGGAAATTGACTGTTTGGCCCCAGGCCATCGGCTTCTTGTTGCCGTCAAACGCGGCAAAATAGTTTGAGATCGCGCCGTCGTAACGCGCTGTGTGCTGAAAGGCTTTGCAGAAGAGACGAAAGTGAGTTTCAGGCGAAAGCGCGCAGCCGTTTTCCTTCAGCTCGGCAAGGATCGAGTCGTAATCGTCCGGATCGACGACGACACCCACATGCGTGTGGTTTTTTGCCGCAGCGCGTACCATGCTGGGTCCGCCGATGTCGATGTTCTCCACGATCTCCTCGAACGAAGCTCCCCGGGCGACCGTGGCCTCGAAGGGATAGAGATTCACGACCACCAGATCGATCGGGACAATGCCGTGGGCCCCGATCTGCTTCAGATGTTCCGGATTTTCCCGTAAAGCCAAAATGCCCCCATGAATCTTGGGGTGGAGGGTTTTAACGCGCCCATCGAGCATCTCGGGGAAACCCGTCAGTTCCGCGACATCTTTCACGGGGATTTTGTTATCGCGCAAGAGCGTCGCTGTGCCACCCGTCGAAACGATTTCAATGCCAAGAGCTGCGAGGGCGCGAGAAAATTCCACGATCCCTTTTTTGTCCGATACGCTAAGGAGGGCTCTTTGAATCCTGCCCACGGTTATGATTCCTCCTTTGATGAATTACGAGTGAATACGGGGAACTCGAGCGCCGATGGACGTGAGAACCTCATAGGATATCGTCTGCGACCAAGCGGCCATCTCATCGGCGGAAATTTCTGCCTGACCTTGGCGGCCAAGAAGGACCACTTCATCTCCCGCGCGTACTCCCCGTATATCGGTAACATCAATCATAGTCAAATCCATGCAGACCGTGCCGACGACGGGTGCTCGTTGCCCTCTCACTAGCACTTCTCCTCGATTCGAAAGCAGCCGTTGGTAACCGTCGGCGTAACCGACCGGCAACGTCGCGATACGGCTGTCTCGACGCGTAACGAAGGTTTGCCCATAGCTGATGCTTGAGCCGGGTGGCAAAGTCTTGAGCTGAAGAATTCGCGTTGTCCAAGACAACACCGGCCTCAATGCAACCTGGGCTTTCATGGCGGGCGAAGGATAAACCCCGTAAAGCATCAAGCCAGGTCGGACCATGTCAAAATAAGCGGATGGCAGAGAAATCGTAGCAGCGCTGTTCGCAAGGTGAACCAGCGGTGGGGCAATGCCTTCGGTACGGAGGCGGCTGACAACACTCTGGAACAGTCTGAGTTGTTTTTGCGTATATTCTCCTTGGACGTTTTCAGCCTGCGAAAAGTGTGAGAAAATCCCCCCCATTTTTAGCGCCTTTAGATTTTTGACCTCGGCTAGCCACGAAGCGATTTCCGCGGCGGGGAGCCCGATTCTCCCCATGCCCGTGTCGATTTTAAGGTGAATGGGAAGCGATGCCCCCCGATCTCGCACCGCCGCCTCAAGTCGCTGGAGGGTTTCAATCTCGTGCACCACCGGAGTGAGCCCGGCTTCGAAGTACTGATCTAGTTGTTCGAGATATGCGCCTGCCAGGACGATAATGGGAGATTGGATATTGTTGTGGCGCAACTCAAGCCCCTCTTCGACCGTCGCCACCCCGAAAGCATCGCTTCCTTCATCAGCCAGGGTCGAGGCCGCAATTGTTGCGCCGTGGCCGTAAGCATTGGCTTTGACCATCGAAAGGACTTTAATCCGAGGTCCGACCCTGGCTCGCACCTGGCGAAAGTTCCAGCGCAGTGCGTCGAGATCGATGAAACAGCGGGTGGGGCGTCCGTGGGGAACAGCTACCATAGATCTGGACTCCCTCAGGAACCAGTGGTCAAGATACGATTGCGCCGGGTTGGACCGGGTTGTCGGGTGTCAGAATCACCACGCGCCCCTCATCAGAGGCAGCCAAAAGCATTCCTTGACTCTCCATCCCGCGGAGTCTGGCGGTTTCCAGGTTGGCTACCACAACAATCTGTTTCCCGATGAGTTCTTCCGCCGAGTAGTTGTTTCTGATGCCGGCGACAATTTGGCGCTGTTCCGAGCCAAGATCGATTTGCAGGACCATGAGCTTATCGGCGTTGGGATGGGGTTCTGCCGCTTTGACCGTTGCCACTTGCAGTCTTACATTTCTAAATTCATCAATGCTAATCATCCCAACACCTCGAAGATTTTCATCATTTACGGTTTACCAAAGCAACATACCAGAAGGCTGAGCGTGAAAAAAGAATGGCGCAGCTTGACTGGACCCACGAAATTTTATACTAACAGTAACAATTACTACTAAAAGGAGGCGCTAACCATGGCAAAGAGCTTAAAGGGCACAAAGAGTTACGAAAACCTCAAAAACGCGTTTGCGGGGGAATCGCAGGCGAACCGGCGTTACCTTTATTTTGCACGTATTGCGGACATCGAGGGTTACCCCGATGTGGGAGGCCTGTTTAGAGACACCTCGGAGGCCGAGACAGGACACGCCTTTGGTCACCTGGACTTCTTAAAAGAGGTCGGCGATCCGGTTACTGAAGTGCCAATCGGTACGACAGAGAAAAATCTGAAGTCGGCGGTTGAAGGGGAAACCTATGAGTACACGGAAATGTACCCCGGGTTTGCCAAGACCGCGCGAGACGAAGGGCTCGTGGAGCTAGCCGAATGGTTCGAGACCTTGGCCAAAGCTGAGAAGTCGCACGCTGGGCGGTTTACCAAAGGACTGGAGAAAATCGCTGGCAGAGAACCTGCCGATGCGGCGACTTGATCAAGCTCCTACTCATTTAGGGCTGGTGCAGACCAGCCCTAAATTTCTCTTTCATAGATCGCGATAGCCCACAAGGACGCCGACAGTGAACAAAGTCGCTCTCGATGATATCATGGGACTGGATGGGTACGAGAAGGTGCGTGAAGAATTTCGCCGCCGCATCATTGAGCTAAAGAAAAAGCGCCGCGTTGCCGTCGGTGAGCAGGTCTCGCTCGTATTTGAAAACCGCGACACGGTTATTTTTCAGATTCAAGAAATGCTGCGAGCCGAACGAATTACGGACCTCGACAAGATCCGCGAGGAAATCGACACCTACAACGATCTGGTTCCCGGAGCGGGGGAGCTCAGTGCGACCCTGTTCTTGGAAATTGCAGACCAAGAGCGCCTGCGCCCGCAGTTGCTGAAATTCCTCGGCATCGACGAGGCGGTTTTTTTCAAGATTGGTGGGCGCTCCATTCATGCGTGTTTTGAAGCCGGGCGCAGCAAAGAGGACAAAATCAGCGCCGTGCAATACATTAAATTTCCGATGGATCAAGAAGCCATCGGGGATTTGTTGCGCGGCGAAAAGGCGGAACTGACGATCAACCATCCAAACTACCAGGCGACTGTACCCATACATCCAGAAACGAGAACATCCTTGATCGACGACCTCGCGGCCTCGCAATCCCCCAAATGAGAGAATCTCGACGAAACACCAAGCAGCTCGAGGTGATCTGGGATGCCGTCAAGAATGAAACTTCCCATCCCACTGCGGACCAGATTTACGAGAAGGTGCGCAAAGACCTCCCGAATATTAGCCTTGGCACTGTCTATCGGAACCTGCAGAAACTAGTCAGCCTTGAGAAGTTGAGAGTTCTATCCGTCGGTCGTTCGAAGCACTTTGATCCGCTGGTGAAGCACCACCAACACTTCATCTGTGAGCAGTGCAACCAGGTATACGACGTTTTTGTCGACATGCCGCGCATCGTGCCGCCAAAGCTTCCCCAAGAGGGTTTCAAGGTGACTTCGCATCAACTCGCTTTCTACGGGACCTGCACGGACTGCGATTGAAAGTGCGGGTTGAGTTCTTGTAAATACTATGAGCCGGCGGTACACTCGTCGCCGAATGGAGGAAAGGTATGTCCGACGTCTACGTTCCTCCCGCTTCCCAAAAAATACTGCTGGAATTGTCGCGCCAGACACTAGAAGATTTCGTCCGGGGTTCGGTTCGGCATGTCGAAGATATCCAAGACTCCGCCCTTCAACGTAGTGACTACGGTGCTTTTGTTAGCCTACACAAAGAAAAAGAACTCAGGGGATGCATCGGGACCTGCACGCCCACCCTGCCGTTGTATCTCACGGTCATCGCCATGACAGAGGCGGCGGCTTCTCGGGATCGCCGAATGAAGCCCATTGCGGTCAGCGAGCTTGACCAAGTTCGAATCGGCATCTCGGTTTTGTCGCCTTTGAAAGAAGTGGGCGATCCGTTGTCGCTCATCGTCGGCACGCATGGTCTTTACATCGCGCGCGAAAAGAGACGGGGTGTCCTACTGCCCCAGGTCGCGACGCAGTATGGTTGGAACATCCGGCGATTTCTTGAGCAGACCTGTCTCAAGGCGGGGTTGGATGAGCATGCGTGGGAAGAGCCCGATACCAGAGTGTCAAGTTTTACTGCCTTAATTATTGAGGAGTGGTTATGAAACGCCGCAGTTTTATCGGCATGGTAGCGGGAGCCGTAGTGCTCATGTGGCGTGGAATCGGGGAAGCCATTTGCAATCCATCGCTCGTCCGCTTGTTCAATCAGGGGCACCGGTTGGTTCAAGCTCGCCCCGGCAAAGGCCCTCAACTGGGCCACTATTTTTTGCAGTGGTATGGACACTCAAGCTTTTTGATTCACTCGGGCAGCCAGACAAAAGTGGTAGCCGACCCCAACTTCAATGTTACACCGGGCATTCAAGCTGACGCCGTTACCGTGAGCAACGATCACTTTACGCACAACAACGTCGGGGCTGTAACCGGTAACCCCGTTATCCTGAGAGGTATTACTTTCCGGCAGACCTGGAATCCGATCCGCACGAGCGTCAAAGACATCACCATCGTGAACATCCCGAGTCAACGCGGTCTCGGCTACGGCGGAGTTGCAAATTCGATCTTCATTTACGAGATGGGTAGTCTCTGCCTGGCTCACCTGGGAAACATCGGCCATCTACTCACGCCGGAGCAGGAGAAAGTGATGCAGCGCGTGGACGTGATGATGATCCCGATCGACGCCATGAATAATCTTGGGTTTGAAGATATTATCAAAGTAATTGAACAGGTAAAGCCACCGATCGTGATCCCGATGCACTACGATGTCGCGCGACAGGGCGAACTTTTTGCGACATTTGCCAAGGAGTATTACCCGATTCGGAGAGTTCCTGAATCACAGCTGGTGTTGAATCGCTCGATACTACCCAAAGCTACCGAAGTTTTTCTCCTGACGCACCCGCATCCATTCTCCTTTGGCGATTGATTTCGGTCGAAGTGGTTCGCGCCGTCGCGGGTTGCGGGTTTTACATCACGTACCTATAATGGTATAAATTCTCGATTACGTCAGGGTTTGGTAAAAAAGCCGGTGAAAAAGAAGGAAACAGAATTTTTCCGGAATCTTCTCAATCAACGGATGCAAGAGCTTAGATCCGAGGCTGGTAAAACCGTCGAGGATATGGATGATGATGAGAATTTTCCAGATCCGAGTGACCGGGCCACTATGGAATCGAACCGTGATTCCATCCTGCGGATCCGCGACCGCGAACGAAAGCTGATATTCAAAATTCAAGAGGCGTTGAGAAGACTTGACGAAGGCGAGTACGGCATTTGTGAGGAATGCGGCGAAAATATAGGTATCGAGCGGCTCAAAGCCCGTCCTGTGACGACCCTTTGTATCGAGTGTAAATCCAATCAAGAGATCGAGGAAAAAAAGGCTAAACGGGTCGTCTAACGTCGTTTTCATTTGTCCGATGAAAATTAGGAAAGCAGTCATACCCGTCGCGGGTCTAGGTACGCGTTTTCTTCCAGCAACCAAGACCGTGCCGAAGGAGCTTTTGCCGATCGTGGATGTCCCGTCGATTCAGTACGTGGTCCAGGAGGCGGTGGACGCGGGGATCCGCGAGATTATTTTCGTGACCGGACGGGGCAAGGATAGCATCGAAGATCATTTTGATGAGGCGCCCGAACTGGAGCAGGTTCTGACCGAGCGCGGGCATATTGAAATGGTCGAGATGCTTCGCCGCATTGCGGAGATGACAGAAGTGGTATCGGTCCGGCAAAAAAAACCGCTCGGGCTAGGGCATGCGGTCCTCTGTGCGCGGGATCTGGTCGGAAATGAACCTTTCGCGGTCATGTTGGCGGATGATCTCATTGACGGGGAAATCCCTTGCATCAAGCAGTTGCTGGATATCTTCGCAGAGACCGGCGAATCAGTCGTTGCCTTGATGGAAGTTCCGCGCGCGGAAGTCCACCGCTATGGAGTCATTCGGGGGAAAGAGCTCAAGAGGCGCCTTTACCAGATCGAGGCGACTGTCGAAAAACCGGCGACAAAAGATGCGCCTTCGAACATGGCCATCATCGGTCGCTACGTTCTACGCCCCGAAATATTTGGGATTCTGGAGAAGCTCCCTGCCGGAAGGGGCGGCGAGATACAGCTCACGGACGGTTTAGCGCAGTTGGTCAGTGAACGGAAAGTTTACGGATGCGAGTTTGATGGAGATCGATACGACATCGGGGACAAGCTTGGATTCGTTCGTGCCACCGTAGCTTATGCGTTGAAAAGGCCGGATCTAAGAGCTAGTGTACTGGAGTACTTGAAGACCGTCGCGAGTTAACAGCGTTTTTATGGGGCCGTAGCTCAGTTGGGAGAGCGCTAGAATCGCACTCTAGAGGCCGTGGGTTCGACTCCCATCGGCTCCACCAAATTAGGAGAAAGGGCGGGCCAGAAGCCTGCCCTTTTTTTCGGGTTACGGGACAATAACCGGGAAGATGGCAAAATTGTCTGCGCGCGCGACGTCGCCTGCAAAATGCACGGGCCAGATTCTCTGTAAAGTAAACTCTCAGGCCGCGATGAATACGGGAAGGATCACAAGCCCGCTGATGTAGGCGCCATAGAGAATCAAAAGGATCAGCCCCCCTCTTCTACCCACTAGACTTTCCGCGCGGAACATCCAAATCATAGAACAGACAAAGATGATCAGCCAGGGGAAGGAATAAAACTGCGTAAACGAACTGAGAGTGAGGGGGTTGATTAACCCTGAGATTCCGATGATCAGGGTTAGGTTTAGAACATTCGCACCGACTATATTGCCAATCGACAGGTCTGGAACGCCCTTTCGGGCTGCAGTGATGCCCGTCACAAGCTCAGGAAGCGAGGTTCCCACCGCCACGATGGAAAGGCCGATAATGACGGAAGGGATTCCTAAAGCCGTGGCGATCGAGACCCCCGAGGTTACCAGGAGACGACTGCCCAGGATAACCAGGGCCATCCCTAGAACAAAGAAGACGATCGCCCTTCTTAGATCCTCAGACTTTTGCGGCGCATTGGTTGTCCCCTCGGCTTGACTGGTCCTGCGCTGTCGGACATTCCAGTAGTCGAAGACGAGGTAGGCTATCGACATTGTCACAAGAACGGCACCGTAAAGGGGCGGCATCTCACGTGTCCATGAAAAAATAATTACCAGGATCATACCGGCAGTCATCCAATGGGAGCGCCTGCGAAAATCCTTCGAGTCGACCGTGACCGGCGTTATACATGCGACGCAACCGACGATCAAGCCAATATTCGCTATGGCCGAACCGACGGCATTGCCTATGGCAATGCCTGAATCCCCCATCCAGCTTGCCATAGCAGAAACGGTCAATTCGGGGGTCGTGGTTGCTATGCTGACGATTGTTCCGCCGATGACGATGCGCGGAATTCCAAGGGCACGCGCGATGTCCACGCTGGAGTCGACAAAATAGTCGCCGCCCTTGCACACCAAAAAGAGGCCCAAGATAAGGAGCAGAATATCAATGCCTATGGACATACCTAAAAACCCCTCGATGTCGTAAAAGTAAAGAGAATCTGATAGCAGGGTCCAAGCGAAAGATCAAATGATTTACAAGCGCTCAAATGACGTGTAGTCCCCGCTGCTCTCACTTACCTTCCGCGCTATGTCGGTGCGCACGACCGGTCAGGCCAAGTAGGTTTATCGGGAAAGAAAACTGCCGTAACGCATTGACTCGGGATGATGTCCTGTCATAGTGCTAGAAAAGCAGGATCTAACCGGCCTATTGCGACGACACAAAGAGGGCTGCGGCAATGGCGCGGGATATTGCTGCGTGAGACCAGCCTTTCTGACGGGTTACGCAAAGTAGGAGTTTTTGGATCGGCGGAACCCCCTTGTGATCCCCTCCGATCAAGCGTAATAGCGTGAAATCAAGCGGGTGTCATCCATGCGGTTTCACACAATGGTGATGTTTTTGCGATGGGGACCACGTAAGGTCGTCCAATTTGTCGCCCATCTGCCGAATTTTCTGAGACTATTCTGGCGCCTGCTTAGAGATTCACGGGTGCCCATAGGGCCAAAATTACTCTTAGTCCTCGTTTTGGCCTATGTTGTCGGCCCCATGGATATTCTGCCGGACTTTTTGCTGGCACTAGGACAGATCGATGATTTGCTAATCACCTATTGGGGTCTTTGGGCATTCGTCCGCCTGTGTCCAAAAGAGGTTGTGCGCGAGCACGTTGTAGCTATTGCCGCCGGCCGGTGAGACGACCCAATCCTCAGTGCTCCGAAGAAGTATGGACGTCGTAGCGCATGGACTTTGGGGTGGTGTCGCCTTCTGCCCACAAGGACGTCGAAAATTCTCCGCGGCAGTCGCGTTAGGAATGGCTCCCGATGTGCTGTCGTTTGGGCTGTTTCATATCACGCATCCGGGGTGGATGGTGAGCCGATTGGCGGGAGAGATTTCTGGGCCACCGGCGCTTTCCATACTGCCAGCCTATGTGTTTCATGCCTATAACATGACCCACAGCCTAGTCGTCTGGACGGCGGTTTTTATTCTGATCTGGTGGTTTACGAAAAATCCTCCGTGGCTCTTGGGGGCTTGGGGGTTTCACATTATTTGCGACATCCCGACTCATGCGAGCAGCTATTTTCCAACCCCCTTTCTGTGGCCATTCCCGACGCCTTTTGTAGACGGTGTCTCCTGGGCGACGCCCGGAGCTCTTGCGGTTAATTATGCCGCGCTGGTCGTCGTTTACGGCGGGGTGTTTTTTCTGCAAAAAAAAGGCCCGAGGCCAGAACAAAAAGCCGACCCCCCAACTGTTGTCAAGCTTCCATAGGGGTCGGAGCTCTCATGCGCACTGCCGCTCACGTCGCGTTTCTTCGCCACGTCAATGCTTAGCGCCGGCTTTCTCTTCCTTGATGAACTCGTGAATCAGGCGAGGCACGCCGCCACAGCTGAAGCAGCGGGGCGGCTCGTGATTGGAGTCCCCTTCAGGATAGCGCATGAATCGCCTGTAGAAAGGTTTTTCCGTTCCTACGTAGTCGTCATAGTAAAAGGCTAGTTTGCCGCATTCGCTGCATTGTAGATATTTCGCCATGGTACGTTCCTAACTAGCTCCCGAATATGCCGGTGGCCTCCTTTGTCGCTTAACGTTTCTCGTTGCTACCGCCCCGAGCCCTTACCCTGCCGTAACAAATCCGATCCTTCTCAGCGGTTTGGAAAAAATGGTTCGCATGATCGCTTTGAATCAGGTCGCTTGCCATGGTATGCAACTCACGCTCCCGGCGATTTGCCTTTAGAGACAATACTGATGAACTCTGCAGAGGTCAATAACCGGTGCATCGGTCTGGACCGATGCAACTCCAAGGCGCACCGTTCTTCGGGCAATCGTCAATAGGACAACCCCGTGTGAGCGTCATAAGCCGGGTTAGCTCCATCGTGAAAAGGAGTGGACTTTGTTGCAAGGGCCCAAAAAGCTCTCTAGAATTTGGCCGAGCAAGTTGTATTCACGCGGCCGATATGGAAAGAGATACAACTTCGGCGCTGAAACCACAGCTGGCGCAAAAGGCGGTCTCGTGGTAACAGGACGAAGACCGTACACACAATCGGGAGGATAAAACGATGGCCATAAGACTGTTTCAATCGCAGACATCCATGTTTTGTGAAAAGGTGAGGATCGTTTTCGCCATGAAAAATATCCCTTATGACATCGTCGATGTGCGCAAAGATGAGCGCAAGTCGCTGATAGAATACACGGGTCAAAGAAAAGTCCCTTCCATGGATTATCATGGCAGGTGCGTTATTGACTCAACAGTGATTTCGGCTCTCCTTGAAAAGGATTATCCCACGAACAGCATATATCCCGAGAAGACGGCTCACAAAGGCCTCTGCCTCGCTCTAGAAGATTGGTCGGACGAAGTTCTCATTCACGCGAACCACGCCGTGCGCCGGGCAGAGAATCCGGAGGCGCGCAAGAAAGCCGAAGAAGAATGGGCGGGTCATTTTAATACGCTAGATCAGATATTTGACGCAAAGAAATATATCTTCGATCGCATGACCATCGCGGATATCTCAATTTTTTCTCAGCTTCATTATCTCTACACCACGGTGAAATATGAAATCCCGGCTCAATACCGAGACGTCCATGCTTTCATGGAACATATGCGCCAGATTCTCAAGCTTCAAACACTTTCCGATAGTTTCGCAGCGCGGTCGCTCTAGGAGCAATACGATGAAGACAAACGTGGTCATTCCTCGGTTGGGATCTAGTGATGAAAGCGAAGAGGTGACGATTGTTCGCTGGCTGAGAGAACCGGGCACACGGGTCAAAAAAGGGGAGGGGCTTCTGGAAGTCGAAACAGACAAGGTGAATGTGGAAATAGAGTCTCCAGAGGATGGGGTTCTTAAGGACATCAAGGCTCAAGACGGTGAAACCGTGGCTTTTGGTTCGCTGGTGGCTGTTATTGAGAAAGAGGGCTAGGTAAGTTCTGGCTCCTTGCGTAGTTTTCCGAACCCATGCGCGACATCCTTGGAGCGCCATGCCCAAGGCTATCTGGGGGTTACTTCCCGAACAGCCATAGCGTCCACGTAAACTGAGCCCATGGCTTGCGATGTCGGCGCTTTCGCTGATGGCATACTTAGCGCGCATCTTCAGCGGGTTGAGGTTGGCCTTAAACTTAAAAGAGGTGGGTTGACGGGATGAAAGAAGAGGGCGCTTCGCTTTTGCTTTTCCGCACCTGCCTTGTCGGTACTCTGTTGGGCATTGTCGCAACCTTTTATTTGCTGGGCGGACTCGCGGGCTATGTCTCCAGCCCTGTTTTCACTCTGCCTGTCGCTGCCGTTCTAACCGGCGCCGTAATGTTTTTTCTAGTCTTTTTTTCTGCTTTGCCGTGGCAGACGAATCGAGTCGGGCGCGCGATTTGGGCCGCCATCCTAATTATCTTAGTCGTTGAGGCGATGCTCGGATTTCTTCCGCCCACGGCCCGCGATGAGTTGACACACCATCTTGCCATTCCCCGCCTTTATGCCAGAGCCGGACGAATCATTGAAGTTCCCATGGCTCTTCACTCGTATTATCCCATGCTCCTCGACATGCTTTATACGCCATGGGTCTACTGGGGCTATGACTTCGTTCCCAAGTTTATTCATGGCCTCTTCGCCTTTCTCACGGGCCTCTGCATCTATGCGTACTTAACGCGGCGTATGAACCCAGTATATGGGCTGCTAGGTTTTTTCTTGTTTGTGTCGACGCCCATTGTTTTGCGTTTGAGTCACTGGGCCTATGTGGACCTCGGGGTCACTTTCTATTCAACCGCATCCTTGTTGTGCCTGCTTCGCTGGCGAGAAGAACAAGAGCAGCTCAAGTGGCTAATGCTCTCAGCGCTGTCCATGGGATTTGCCTTGGCAACCAAGCCCAATGCCATGGTCGCTTGTTTGATTTTGTTTTTCTTATTTCTGTTGCTTATTGTTAATGCACCGACGGGAAATTGGATCAAAAGCATTTCCCGGCTGGCGTTATTTTCGCTTTTGGTACTCCTGCCATTTCTGCCCTGGCTGATCAAGAACTGGGTTCAAACCCGCAATCCATTTTATCCGCTATTGGCGGGACTGTTTCCTGTCGACAAGACTGACGCAGGTGAAGCGGCAAGTTTCGTCGGCCTCGGAATCTTGGAACGACGGGAGTTTCTCTATGGTGAGAGCTTCTGGCAAATCGCCATCCTACCTTTGCGAGTATTTTTTTCCGGACAGGATGACAATCCTCAGTATTTTGATGGTGTGCTGACCCCCATCCTGATCGTCCTTTTACCTTGGGCGTTCAAGGGCAAGTGGATTGGCGAAAAACAATTTTTGACGGGGTTCGCGTTCCTATATTTTATTTACGCCTTGCTTCTAGCGGATTTGCGCGTTCGCTATATCCTTCTCATGGTTCCCTCTTTGATCGTCCTGGCGGTTTACGGAGTCTTCAATATTTATCTTCGTATCAAACAGCCGGTGTATCTTATCGCCGGCCTACTCTTGTTCGCGGGCTGGCATGGAAGTTATTTGTGGCAGTACGTCCGGAATGCGGCACCGTCAAACTATTTGCGCGGACATGAGAGTCGCGATGCCTTCCTCACACGCATGCTCCCGGATTATCCTGTGTTTCAATATATGAACCAAGACCTGTCACTGAATTCCAAAATTTATCTTCTCTTTATGGGACGGAGGACGTATTATTGTGAACGGGATTACTTTCATGATGGGGGAGAACTTCCGGGGTTCTTGCTTACGGCGATTCAAACGGCAAAGAAGTCCGAACAGATCAACGAGACCCTGAAAAGAAAAAACATCACCCATCTCATGATCCGCGAAGATCTCCTGAAGCGGTATTTGATGAACAACCTAACTCCGAGTCAGGGCGGGTTGTGGAACGATTATGTGAAAAGTCACGTGAAATTGCTTTTCAGGCACGGCGATTACGCTCTATATCAGGTTCATGGCTAAAACTGTTGAAGTATCGATGGTTATCCCAGTATTCAACGAGGCCGAGAATCTCGCGGAGCTAATCCATAAGATTCTTGCGCTGGAGATTCCGCACGCTGAAGTCATCGTCGTCGACGACGGCTCGACCGATGGTAGCGCTGAGGTTGCCTTAGCGGCCGGCGCAAACGTTGTCCGCCACCCTTACAACATAGGGAATGGCGCTGCCATAAAAAGCGGCATCAGGGCGGCGCGGGGTAAGGTTCTGGTGTTCATGGATGGAGACGGTCAGCATAAACCGGAAGACATTCCAAAGCTTCTTGAAGAAACTAGCCGTTATCACATGGTCGTCGGTGCACGGTCCAAGGGTTCAAAAGTGAGGTTTCACCGCAACATAGCCAACCTTGTGTACAACCTATTGGCTTCCTATGTTACTCGATTTTCAGTGAAGGACCTTACCTCCGGCTTTCGTGTTCTTGCCCGGCTCGATGCCCTACGCTTTATCGATTTACTGCCCAATACCTTTTCCTATCCGACCACCTTGACCTTGGCTTACTTACGTTCGGGTTTAACGATCAAGTATGTTCCAATCCAGACACTCTACCGGAGCGGGCAGAGTAAGATCAGCCTCATTACCGACGGCGTCCGGTTTTTGCTTATCATCACTAAGATTGCCACATTATTCTCGCCTCTCCGTGTATTTCTCCCGGTCAGTTTTTTCTTTTTTGTCCTCGGTTTAGGTAACTATGTCCACACCTATCTGACGGCAGGCCGGTTCACTAATATGTCGGTTTTCATGTGGACGACGGCGGTTGTTATTTTCATGCTTGGATTGGTATCCGAACAAATTGCCGCTTTGAGGATGGAGCGGCAGCACGCGACGCCGAAAACATGGGTGGATCGACAAGAAGAGTGAGCGGGCCGACTCACCCATTGAACGACAGAAAAATGACCCCACCGGAACCGCAAGAACCAGGTCTTGCCGTAAGCTTCCCCTAAATT
>JBFJNS010000003.1:0-24954 GCA_041618055.1 Binatia bacterium | reverse complement strand
CCCGCTGGCACTGTCGCCCGGGTCGTAATATGGCGATTTACACAATAATTTCCAAAAAAGAAGCTGCGAAGATCGCTGACGAATTCGCCCTCGGCGACCTGTCCTCATATTCCGGGATCAAAAACGGTTCCGTGAATACTCACTATGTTCTCGAAACAAAGCGCGGCCGATTTTTTGTCAAAATTGACGAGGTCAAAAGCGAACTCGAGGTTAAGCAGGAACTCGACCTGCTCTTTTATCTCAAAAAACAGGGATTCCCCTGCCTCCAGCCCATCAAGAGCAAGACGGGTCGGCACTACCGAGAAGTCGGAGGAAAAATCCTCACAGTGAGCCGGTATGTCGACGGAGTCGAGCTTTCCCTTAGCGCCCTGACTCCCAGCCATCTGGGCGTTCTTGGGCACGCACTAGCGAATCTCCACTTGATCGGGCGCGGGTACAAGAAAGGCATTGAGAATCGATTTGGCTTCAATCGAATTGTGACCATGTATCGGGAGGCACGTCGTCATTTGCCGGCGCATCTCAAAAACATTATTAGAGTCCTAGACGACGAGTTCACTTACCTGGAGAATTACCTCGACAATAACCTCCCAAAAGGAATCATTCACGGAGATTTGTTTCCAGACAATGTTAAGTTCAAGGGCAATCGCCTGGTGGGGGTCATGGATTTTGAGGCCGCATGCCGCGGAAAGCTGATTTACGACCTGGCAACCGCCGTCAACGCGCTGTGTTTTCTCGACGGTCGGTATCGAATCGATCGTTTTGAAGCCCTAATTTCAGGGTATGAAAGCTTGAGGCCGCTTTCCCTTCCAGAATGGGACTCTTTCCCCAACGAGCTACGGTTTTCCGCTCTGAGATTCACGATAACGCGCATTAAGGATTTCTTCCTAAGAAAGGTCGATGAAAATCAGCGCGTCTACAAGGACTTCAAAGAATTTTATGAGAGGCTCTTGATCTTAAGGAGAGAAAAAAGTGGCGGCATGGAGGACATCTTGCTCGCCATGGCAACGGGATACGATTACCGTAAGTACCAAAAGTCCAAACCTTCCAAGTAACTTCGCTCCTTTAGGAGCGGTGACGGTTCTCGAGCAACTTGTCACGCGACGTCAGAATCCCGAGTTTTCTAATTTTCATCTGCGCATCGTGCCGGATAAGGCGGATGACGCCCACAACTGTCAACGCCGTGCCGATAACCAGTAACCACCGTCCACCCGTCAAGACCACATAGAAGAAATTGAGCTTGACCCGAGCCGCATTATATTTCTCGCGATCCTCGTTGATGCGGCGTAGCACCTCTTCATTTTTCTGATGGTCGAGCTCCTGAAAGCTCCGGTAAGATTCCTCAAGTCCCGTCTGGGCGGTTTTGTGGAGCAAACTCTGGTACTTAGCACTTTCGATGGCACCCACAATCCAGTTGCCGATTCCCAAGAACAGGCATACGAGCCCAGCCATCAGTAGATAACTTGAGTAGACGTCCCGCGCTTTCATTGCATTAGACATATCTATTACCAAAGTTGGGCTAAGGGATCAATTATTTCGCCCACGGAATCTCCTCAGTTGCAGTCTCGGTGCGAGTACCTTACGATAGCGGCGTTATGGGATGTTTTGTGATCGGCGATATTCACGGTTGCCTCGATGAAATGCGGTATCTGCTCGAGGGCCTTCCACTCCAACGAGGTGATCGTATTGTTTTCCTGGGCGACTATATCGATCGGGGACCTGATTCATGCGGGGTCATATCGCACCTATTGGAACTGCAGACAGCGAATGACCACACCATGGTCTTTCTAAAAGGCAATCACGAGGACATGCTGCTGGCCTATCTCGGTCTTGGAGGGCATTACGGAGACATGTTTCTTTACAACGGCGGCGCTACAACGTTGGCCAGCTACGGAATAATAGACTTTGGCGCCCCTGCTGCCGAGATCGCGGCGCAGTTGCCAAGCTCGCATCTTCAATTCGTTGCCAATCTGGAAACTTTCTTCGTGATCAAACCGTTTTTTTGTGTCCATGCAGGAATTCATCCCTTAAAGTCGTTGAATCAGCAAGACGAATCCGAAATGCTCTGGATTCGGAATGAATTTATTCTTAAACCGCATAGCCTTCCGTTTACGGTGCTTTTCGGGCACACACCGCAGAGCGAAGTTTTCTTCGATCTCCCGTATAAGATCGGACTGGACACCGGTCTCGTCTACGGCAACAAACTCAGTTGCCTCGAGGTCGAAAACAAAGTGCTCTACCAGATATCCCGCGGCACAAAGACCGTCAGGGAGCTATCGATAAAAGAAAAATGGCAAAAGGTGGAGCGCTTCTTCCCGCCTTGATCTTTTTTCATCCCCGTCATATTTTATAGCTCCAAGTGGCGGTGTAGCTCAGTTGGTCAGAGCACGCGGCTCATATCCGCGGCGTCGACAGTTCGAATCTGTCCACCGCCACCACAATACCCCTTGGCTATCCTTGACAGTCGATCTGCAAGTCGGTTTGTCCACTTTGATCGCTTCCCCCTGGTCGGAGGCACGGACAATAGGCCAACAAACGACACCCTAAGCCCAGTCACTAGCCCCGTCAGCGCTCTTTCTGTTGCGTTCCTGTGGCCATAATCCTAGGCTCAACGTTAAACCCGATGTGTCCAGTCAAGACGTCCGTAACGTTGTCGCACCAGTTCCGCGATCCGCGTCGCGGGAATACCGACAAAAACCTCGTGTGCCCGCCACACCTCCTTTAGCCCTTCCCTAAGATCCGCGCATTCAAGGTGAAGATTGGCTAGAAAATCTCTGTGCGGGCGGTTCTTTCGGTATGCGGGCTGTTTAGACGGCATGCGTAAGCACTTTTCCATGAGCGCGAAATCGAAATCGAGGAGAAACGTCCCGTGAATCAAGGCGAAGCGACGCTTGCGGTGTTGTGAGTTGCCCGAGATCTTCCGTCCGTTCACGGTGAGATCGCTAATGCCGTGAATTTGCACGGGAACTCCGAGTCGCCGTTCGATGTATCTTTGATGGCGTTCCAAGACAAACCGATAAGCGTCCGTGATACTCCCATAATTACCCGCTTCATTCGAGAGGACTAGGGAATAATTGAGGCATCCCGGGCCTTGCAGAACCGTTCCTCCGCCACTAAAGCGTCTAAGAACTGGTACTTGATAACGTTCACAAGTCTGGATGTTTACCTCAAACAATATTTTACTCGAATAGCCAAGAACGACGAAATGACTTTGCGCCTCCCACAACCTGAGAAGCCCATCGCCAGCCTGTGTCGCTTCATAAAGTTCCAGCAAAGCCTCGTCACAGGCGAGATTGCTCGCAGGATCGGCAAACGTTAATTCGAGATATTTCATGAGATTGAGTTGATTTTAGATCCATTTTATTGTCTGTTAAACAGTAGGGGAAAAACTCAAATGGAGCCGGAGAAGAAAGACATATCCAACGATTCCAGCGCAGAAAATACGCAGGAAAATGGCAGGGGATTGAGGAGCGAAAGGCACAAATGGGTCGCTTCTATGGAATATATGCTCGAGTATATTCTAAAGAAAGAAGATTCTGAACAAGTCGGGTTCTTGCTGGAGGAATTATTCGACCGCTTGCGTGCTTCCGGTCGCAAAATCCCCCACACCGTCAATACCCGATATCTGAATACCATCGCTGCGGAAAAGGAACCGCCCTATCCGGGCAGCCGAGAAATCGAGCGCCGGATAAAGAGCTACGTGCGCTGGAATGCCATGGCCATGGTTGTCAAAGCGAACCGTCTTCATCCCGACATCGGAGGCCATATCTCCACGTACGCCTCATCCGCAACTCTTTATGAAGTGGGCTTGAATCATTTCTTTAGAGGCGGAGACGGGGCTCCGGCCGACATGGTGTACTTCCAGGGGCACGCGTCACCCGGTATCTACGCACGCGCCTATGTGGAGTGGCGGATCAACGCTCCTCGGTTGCACCACTTTCGCCAAGAGCTCTCGACTGTCGGAGGACTGGCTTCGTATCCGCACCCTTATTTGATGCCTGACTTTTGGCAATTCCCTTCCGTGTCCATGGGACTCGCTCCGATCATGTCTATCTACCAAGCGCGCTTCAACCGTTATTTGAAAAGTCGGGGCTTGCTCTCAGGACAGGAACCGCGGGTGTGGTGTTTCGCCGGTGACGGAGAAATGGATGAGCCCGAGGCTTCCGGGGCACTGACACTGGCTTCTCGCGAGAATCTTGACAATCTGATCTGGGTCGTCAATTGCAATCTTCAGCGACTGGATGGCCCTGTCCGGGGCAATGGAAAGATTATCCAGGAACTCGAAGCCCTGTTTCGCGGCGCCGGTTGGAACGTCATTAAGGTCATCTGGGGCTCTGATTGGGACCCGCTCTTGCAGGCGGACGACAAGGGTATCCTGCTCAAACGGATGGAAGAGGCCGTTGACGGCGATTACCAAAAATACTCGGTAGAGCCCGGGAGCTACACGCGAAAGCATTTTTTCGGCAAGTATCCTGAGCTTCGCGAGATGGTCAACCAACTCACCGACGACCAGATCCGCAAATTGCTTCGAGGGGGTCACGACCCGAAGAAAGTTTACGCTGCCTACAAGGCGGCCGTCGAGCATAAAAGTTCGCCGACCGTCATTCTGGCCAAGACCGTCAAAGGCTACGGCTTAGGCGAGGCGGGCGAGGGACGCAATATCACCCACCAGCAGAAAAAACTAAACGAACGAGAGTTGCGCGAGTTTCGTAGCAGGTTTGACATTCCGCTCCCGGACGAAGAAGTCGTTGAAACCCCCTTTTACCGGCCTCCCCTCGACAGCCCGGAAACGCAGTACCTGCTCGAACGCCGGAAGCAACTCGGAGGGTTCATACCGCGACGCAAGGTTGATGTGGCCCCACTGAAGCTTCCCGAGGCAGGCGATTATGCCGAGTTTCTGAAAGGTTCGGGGGAACATCCCATGTCCACCACGATGGCCATGGTACGCTTGCTCGCCAAACTCCTGCGCCATGAAGAGATCGGCAAACGGATTGTGCCGATCATTCCCGATGAGGCGCGGACCTTTGGGATGGACTCCCTTTTTCGACAAATCGGCATCTACTCTTCGAAGGGCCAACTTTACGAACCCGTGGACCGGGAAACGCTTCTGTTTTACAACGAGGCCAAGGACGGACAGATCCTCGAGGAGGGAATCACCGAGGCGGGCGCCATGTCGTCTTTTATCGCCGCGGGCACGGCCTACGCTAATTTGGGCACTAACATGATTCCTTTTTATTTCTATTATTCGATGTTCGGATTTCAGCGCATTGGGGATCTAATGTGGGCGGCCGGGGATATCAAGGCCAAAGGTTTTCTGCTGGGCGCGACAGCCGGGCGCACGACTCTCAACGGCGAGGGATTGCAACACCAAGACGGCCACAGCCATATCCTCGCCAGCTCAATTCCGACGTTGCTCACGTACGACGCGGCTTTCGCGTATGAAATCGCGATCATTATACGGGATGGTCTGCATAAACTGTATGGTGATGGCGAAGAGTACTTTTACTATCTCACGCTGTACAACGAGAGTTATCCGATGGCCGAGATGCCCAACGGCGTCGAAGAGGGAATTCTCAAGGGGCTCTACAAGCTGAAGCCTGCCGCGAGAGGCAAACGATACAAGGCCCACATCTTCGGCAGCGGCCCCCTTCTCCAAGAGGCTCTGAGAGCCCAAGACATTCTAGCGAATCAATTCGATGTCGCCGCCGACGTATGGAGCGCGACTAGCTATAAGCTTTTGCGCGGCGATGCTTTGCGCACGAGCAGGTGGAACATGCTCCATCCAACAGCACCGCAAAAGAAATCTTACCTTGAAACGCTGCTTCAGGATGAAGAAGGCGTATACGTTGCCGTATCGGACTACATGAAGATCGTTCCCGACCAGATCGCACCTTGGGTTCCCGGCGGACTCACGACCCTGGGCACTGACGGTTTCGGGCGCAGCGATACTCGCGCCAGCCTGCGGCGTTTCTTCGAGGTCGACGCCGAGGTCACCACGATCGCCGTCCTGTACGCGCTGTATCAAAAAGGGTTTGTGCCGGCGCAGACAGTGGAAAGTGCGATCAAAAGTCTCGGCGTTGATCAAGAAAAATCGTTCCCATTTTATCTCTGAGTTAACAGCTTTCAGCCACGACGCCTTTCTATGGATGTAAAACTACCGCAGCTCGCCGAAGGTGTTGAGTCGGGAACGGTCGTCACCATTTTGGTTTCCGTCGGTCAGGAGATCAAGAAAGATCAACCCTTCATGGAACTGGAAACCCAAAAAGCTGTCGGCTCCATTCCCGCACCCGACTCGGGCACCGTAACGAATATCCACGTCAAGGAAGGGATGGAGGTCTCGGTCGGGCAAGTGCTCATATCCATCGCAACCGAAACGACCAATGCATCTAGCGCCGAGGGAGCACAAAAGCAGCCTCCTACCCCTTCGGAGAAGAGACCCGCCCGAGACGCCCCATCCGTTCCAACGCGCCACACCGGAGCAGATAGGCCGCGCCCGGACGTGCCCATAGAGGACTATCGTTACGAGTCGAAGACGGGCTTTCCACCCCCAGCCGCCCCTTCTATTCGAAAAATCGCCCGTGAACTCGGCATCGATCTCACACGCGTCAAAGGGAGTGAATCCGGTGGCAGAATCGTGATGGCGGATCTGCGCGCTTTTGTACAACAATTACAGCAAATCGCGTTCCGACAGAAGCCCGAGACATCCCCGCTCGTTTCACCTTCCCCCGTCAGGCCACCTCAAGCGGAGAGTGTCGATTTCGCCAAATGGGGCCCCGTGCGCCGGGAGCGCATGTCCTCTCTCAGGCGGACGGTAAGCCAGCGGATGATTCATTCCTGGTCGACGATACCGAAGATTAACCAATTTGACGATGCCGACATCACGGCGCTTCTTGCGCTGAGAAAGAAATACACCGCCGCCTACGAGAAAAAAGAAACCCATCTCACGCTGACTTCATTTCTCGTCCATGTAGTGGCGCGCAGCCTCAAGAAGCATCCCCGCGTTAACGCGAGTCTCGACGAAGGGGCGGGAGAGATCGTCTTCAAGGATTACTGCCACATCGGCATTGCCGTGGATACGGAAGCCGGCCTGATCGTTCCCGTCTTGCGCGATGCAGACAGCAAGAGCCTGCTGCAGCTGTCCCGAGAGTTGCACGAGATAACGGAGAAAACCAGACGGCGCAAGGTTTCTCTGGAAGACCTTCAAGGGGGAACATTCACGATCTCCAATCAAGGAAGCATCGGCGGCGGGCACTTCGCCCCCATCATTTACGCCCCGCAGGTGGCTATCTTGGGCGTTGGTCAGGGGCAGGCCAAACCTGTCGCCGTCGGCAAGAAGATCGCCATCAGAACTATATTGCCTCTTTGCCTGGCTTACGACCATCGAGTGCTCGACGGGGGAGATGCCGTGCGTTTCTTAAAGGACATCGTGGCCGCATTGGAATCATTTGATGAAACCGACGCGGCCTTGTAGCGAAGGCAGACAATGGAACCGATCAAAACCGAAATCTTGATTCTGGGCGCCGGTCCCGGTGGTTATACGGCAGCCTTTTACGCCGCCGACAAGGGCAAGGCTGTCACCCTCGTTGAGCAAAACACGCGCCTCGGCGGGATTTGTCTCAACAGCGGCTGCATACCATCGAAAGCCTTGCTCCATGCAACTGAAATCCTGCGCGAGGTCAAGAACTCCGCAGCTCGCGGCGTCCGGTTCGACCCGCCAGAGCTCAATCTGGACCAGCTAAGATCTTGGAAGGATTCCATACTGGAAAAACTGGGCCACGGGATCAAAGGGCTCGCTCAAAAACGTGGCATCCAACTCGTTCAAGGCAGGGGGTATTTTGAGGACTCCCAAACCCTCAGGGTGGAAACTTCGGAAGGTCAGAAGTTCTTTCGTTATGACAAGGCGATCATCGCCGTTGGCTCGAAACCGGCCATGCCGTCAGCCTTCGATCTGGGTAATAAGCGGATTATGACTTCCACGGAAGCGCTGGAGGTCCCGGAGATTCCAAACAAGCTCTTGGTGGTAGGCGGCGGCTACATAGGAATGGAATTGGGAACTGTTTATGCCGCCCTTGGGAGTAACGTGGTCTTGCTTGAAGCCCTGCCCTCGATACTGGTGGGGGTCGACGCTGACTTGGTTCGTCCGGTTCTTCGATTCGCCGAAAAAACCTTCAAAGAGATCCGGCTCGGAGCGAAGGTTTTGAAAATGGCAACCGCGGGCAAACAAATCAAGGTCACAATTGAAATGAACAAAGAAAAACGGGACGAACTCTATGACAGCGTGCTGGTGAGTGTCGGTCGTTCGCCTAACTACGAAGACCTGGGCCTTGAGAACACGCGCGTAACCAAGGACGACAAGGGGTTCATCAAGTGCAATATGCAGCAACAAACTGACGATCCGAGCATCTACGCCATCGGCGACGTCAATGGCGGCGTGCTTTTGGCCCACCGCGCCGCGAGAGAGGCGAGAATTGCCGTGGAAGCCATCGTCGGGGAGGCAAGTGCTATCGACAATATCATTATTCCCGCCGTCGTCTACACGCATCCCGAAGTCGCTTGGTGCGGTCTTACCGAAACCGACGCGAAGCAGAGAGGCATTGAGGTGCAGGTGGCGAAATTCTTGTGGGGCGCGTCGGGCCGCGCTCTGACGCTGGATCGACCGGACGGATTGACAAAGCTGATCATCGAGCCCGAAACGGAAAGGATCTTGGGGGTCGGCATTGTGGGGACGGGCGCGGGCGAGCTGATCAGCGAAGGAGTTCTTGCCGTAGAGATGGGCGCAACCGCAAGAGATATCGCCGACTCCGTGCATCCGCATCCGACACTATCGGAAACCCTCATGGAAGCCGCGGAGGTCTTTTACGGAACGGCGACTCACACCATCACCCGGCGCGGCACCCCGGGACCCTCATCCTCATAGGTTTCGTCGACCTCATTGATACTGGCGAAATCGAATCATGACCCTAGACAAGCCACGGGTATTTCTAATTGACGGCAGCTCGTATATCTTCCGCGCCTTCTTCGCGCTTCCTCCCATGTCAAATTCCGCGGGTCTTCCGACGAACGCGATTTACGGCTTTATCAGCATGATCCTCAAATTCCTCAAACAACATCAACCGCAATACCTAGCGGTTGTGCTGGATGCGGGCAGAGAGACGTTTCGCAACGAATTGTTTGCGGAATACAAAGGGAACCGACCGGAAGCGCCTCCAGACCTGATTCCACAATTTCCTTACATTCGTAAAGCGTTGGAAGCGCTGAATGTCCCCTTGCTCGAACTGCAAGGTTTTGAGGCTGATGATCTCATCGCCACCCTCTGCAAAACACTGGCCGGTGACGCGTTTGAGCTGATCGTCGTCTCAAGCGACAAGGATCTTATGCAGCTTGTGACCAACGGGGTGAAGCTGCTCGACAGCGCAAAAGACCGTTGGATCGGCGCCCAAGAGGTGAAGGCAAAATTCGGCGTGGAGCCGGAAAAGATCGTCGACGTTATGGGGTTAATGGGCGACGCCGTTGATAATATCCCGGGAGTGAAGGGGATAGGAGAAAAAACTGCCATCGCTTTGATTCAAAGGTTCGGCTCCTTGGACAATCTGTTCGCCCATCTCGAGGACCTCGAGAACGTCAAATTGCGAGGCGTCGCAAGAATCCGAACCGCACTCGAGGCGGGTAAAGAGGCGGCCTTTTTGAGCCGTGATTTAGCGACGGCAAGAACCGAAGTGCCAATCCAAGTTACCGTCGACCAACTCCGATGCCGCAATCCTAACGGCGATAAACTGCGGGAGCTTTTCCGAGAGTTAGAATTCACCAATCTCCTCAAACTGATCGAGAACCACAGCTAAGCGCAAGGCAAAAAGATTCGCGACCGATGTCTCTTCAGCGGGGCCGCCGAGGCCGCAAACCGTAGGCATGCCCTTCGGGATTGGAGACGGCATATTTCAAGTCGAAAATTTGAGATTTGCAATTTGGTATTCCTAACCCAGCGAGACAAGGGTGACCGTCACCCCGCTGTCCATAACCCCACGGCGGAAGAAGCCACAGGCACGGGCCGGTGAAAGGAAAGTCGGACTCCGACTAATAGTCCGACCCAGGCTCGTTCCTGCATCGCTCGCCGGGACGATCTCGCGCCCCTGCGCTACTTACGAACCGCGGGCTGGCATTCGCAGAAGTTGGCATTGGGCACAGAACTATGGCAGATTCACAGAGTCGAATCTGGAGAGGGGCGCCACGCCCGTTTTTCTCTTCTTTCGGCGCACAACGAGCGCAGCGAGGTAAAGAGTTTGATTAATCAGGAACGGCTCAAGAACCTTCTCATTGAGCTCATCAGAATAGACAGCCTTTCCCGGCAGGAATACCACATTGCTATGCGCTTGAAGCGCGAAATGGAAGACCTGGGGGCAGTGGTCTGGATCGATGACGCCGGGGAAAAAATCGGCGGCAATGTCGGAAACTTGATCGCTCATTTTTCCGGCAGCCGCCCTGAAGCCCGACCGCTCCTCCTATCCGCGCATATGGATACCGTCGTACCGGGTCAAGGCATTGAGCCGATTCTCGATGGCGAGATCTTGAGGAGCGACGGCCGCACCGTCCTGGGTGGAGACGACAAGAGCGGTGTCGCAATCATCTGCGAAGTTTTGCGCGTTGTTAAAGAACACCATCTTCCTTGCGGCAACATCGATATCGTTTTCACGATCTGCGAGGAGGCTGGTTTGATTGGAGCGAAATGTCTCGACGTCAGCCGATTGCGCGCGCGGACCGGGCTGGTGCTGGACAGCGATTCGCTGGGCTTTCTTTTTACCAAAGCGCCGGCTGCCAGCCGCATGGAGTTCCGTATCCGCGGGCTGGAAGCCCATGCCGGGGTCTGTCCCGAAAAAGGGATCAATGCCATTAAAGTAGCCGCCGAAGGGATCGCGCGCATGAATCTCGGGAGAATCGATGACGAGACTACGGCGAACATCGGCGTCATCGAAGGGGGAATGGCCGTCAACATCGTCCCGAATACGGTGGTTCTAAAAGGCGAAGCCCGGAGCCATAACCAGGAAAAACTGGACCTGCAGACGCAGCATATGCTGCGCTGCCTCGAAGAAGCGGCTTCCGGTTACAGCGTGGAATTGGACGGGAAACGCGTAACGGCCACGGTCGAAGCCATGATCAACAGAGACTATGACCGCATGGATGTTTCCGCCACGGCGCCGATCGTCCAGTTGGTCAAAGCGGCGGCCAGGAATCTCAACGTGGGGCTGAAGACTCTCGCCACCGGAGGAGGGTGTGATGCCAACGTGTTTAATCAAAAAGGGCTGGAGGTTGCGAACCTATCGACAGGGATGCGGGACATTCATACGGTCAATGAATGGCTCAACCTCAAGGACTTGTATCTATCGGCGCAGATCGTCCTGGAGAGCTTGACACTCAACGCCGCAAACTCCTAGCTTCGGATTTCGGTTGTCGTCTGTTCTCAAACAACTCCGGCAACGGCTGATGAGGTTAGCAAATAGCCATGCACGGTGAAGAAATCGGCCTTCTCCTCAAACAGGAGCGGGGGCAATTCTTGGAGTTTATCAGCGCATACGAATATCGCCGCCCCGGCGTTCAAAAAAAGGGGGAGCAAAGCCTAGGCCGTGAAATTGCGCGCATCCTGTCTGCCATGGCCAACGCAGACGGCGGCACGTTGCTGGTTGGAGTGGAACCAGACAAGAGCGTTACGGGAATTCCACACCAGCCGGATGAAATTCAGGGGCTGATCCGTGCGCCGCAGCAGTTACTCAGCCCTCCCCTCTTTCCAGTATCTGAAAAAATGAAACTCGGGAACCTTCAGCTTCTCAAGTTCGACGTGAGCTCGGGGCTCGAGATCCACCGAATTGCGGGCGGGCGTTCGTTCTACCGGATTGCCGCCGAAACGCCGTCGTTGCCCCCTGAACAGATTCAAGCGCTTAAGCAAGCCAAGAAAAATGTTTTTTACGAGAGACAACAGCCACTCGACGCCGCCTGGGAGGACTTAGATGCGGACCTCCTGCAAGCGTTCTTAGGCAAGATTCAGGATCCGCGGGACGCCAAATTCATTCTTAGCCAGTCGTACCATCTCATCGACACGTCTCGGGGCCGACCCACGCCCAATATGGCCGGACTCCTCTTGTTCGCCAAAGACCCTCTGCACTGGCATCCTCGATGCGGCATCGATTTCATAAAGTTTGAAGGAACCGAGCGACAGCACGGAGCTTCCCTAAACGTGGTCAAGCGTATCCGTTTTGACGGTCCGCTCATGCGCCTGATCGACGACGCCGTAGGCCGGATTAAGGAGCACATTCGTGCGCGTACGATCTTGCACGATCTCTTCTTCCATGAACGGCTTGAGTACCCTACTTTTGCCTGGCAGGAAGCCCTCGTGAATGCCGTCGCTCATCGCGACTACGCTCTGAGCGGCGCATCAATTGAGATTTGGATGTTCGACGATCGCCTTGAGTTGCGGAGCCCTGGCCTGCCGCCTCTACCGGTAACCTTAGAGCAGTTGCGGCAGCGCAAGAGCATTCACTTTTCCCGCAACCCGCTTATCGTTCGTACTCTCGCCGACCTCGGATACCTTCGCGAAATGGGAGAAGGAATTCCGAGGATCTTCCAGGAAATGGAGCACTATGGCTTGCATCCTCCGGAGTTCTCCGCCGAGGGATTCCTTTTCACAGTAACGCTACGCAACACTCCCGTTTACGATGACGACACTTTGAAATGGCTCAATCAATTCAGCGCCGGGAACATCAACTCTCGCCAGCGGCGTTTACTCGCCTATGCCTATTGCCACGGCAAAACCTTCTCGACGGCGGAATACCAAAGAATTGCGGAGGTCGATAGAGACACCGCATACCGCGAGATCCGCCTTATGGTCAGGAGCGGCATTGTCGTTCCTCTCAAACCCAAGAGCCGCAGCTACCGGATCGTTGAGCGCCTCTAGAGGACTCGGTGAAATTCTCAGACTTGGCAAAAATGGCCAGCGGCCACGTGGAAGCGAGAATCGTGCAGGCCGCAGTCGCCTTGGGAGTGTTCGACGCACTAAACGGCAAAGCTCTAAGCTCTGGCGCTGTTGCGTCGAACCTGTCGACGGATCCGCGTGCGACCGAGCTATTGCTCAACGCCTTGACCGCCTTGGGGCTGCTGGACAAGTCGCAAGATCGATATTCATTGACAGCGGTATCCAAGGCCCATCTGCTGCGAAATGCACCGCAATCCTACAACGGAATGATCGAATTCGACGCCGCCCTGTGGGAATGCTGGGGAAATCTCGCGGCAGCGGTGCGCAGCGGCCAACCCATGCGGGCCGCGAACATGTATCAGGACGACTCCCGTGAAACCGAGCGTTTTATTAGAGCCATGGACTCCCTGATCAATGCGCGCGGTGATGCTGCGATTCTGGAGAATCTATTCGATTGGAGCAACACCGCGGCAATGCTCGATGTCGGCTCCGGACCCGGAACCTATCCTATTCACCTTTGTCGCCGCTACCCAGAGCTTCGCATCACCATCTTCGACCTTCCGGGGACCCTCAAAGTCACCGAGCGCTACATCAGAGAGGCCGGGATGCAAAACCGCTTTCGACTCGTTGCCGGCGACTATCGTACCGATCCGATCCCCGGTTGTTATCCGGTGATCTTTGTGTCCAATATAATTCATGGCGAGAGCTTGGAAGAGAACGAAAAGCTAATGGGCAAACTCGCTGCGCAATTGGAACCAGGGGGGAAAATTATCATTAAAGACCATATCTTGGATAATAGCCGCACCCATCCCGCCGTCGGTGCTGTGTTTTCGATGTTAATGCTCTTGACGACCCGACAGGGGAGGTGCTTTTCTTTCGACGAAGTCAAGGAGTGGCTCGAGAAGGCCGGGCTCATTGATATTGCCCAGATAGGCCTTCCAGCGCCCTTGACCTCGACTCTCGTCGTCGCCTTCAGGCCATCCAATCGGTAACTATTTATGTTAGAATTTGGTGGAGCCACAGGGAGTTCCAAAATCAACGAGCAAGAAAAAAGGGCCCGCGCGCAGGCCGTCATCGACAGCTACAAGCCGATTTGCCTTTGTAACAAGATCCGCAAGGGTATCGTGGTCAAGGCGATCCAATCGGGTGCAACGACGTTCGAACAGGTGCGCAAACGGACGGGCATCGGAACCGGCCCCTGCGGAGCCGCCCGCTGCGGACCTATGGTGCGCGGGATGCTCGGAGAAGAAATCGAGATTTGTCAGGACTGCGGCTGGTCCATCCTCAGAGGACCGTTGCCCCTCATCTGCCCGCGCTGCAGTTCCGTGCAACGGGACGGAAAAAAGTGAAATGGTCGCAAGCCTCGTGAAGGACAAAATTGATCACAGCCCGGGCGCCGCGTCGACTTCCGTCCTGAGGTAGCGTCTTAGCGCACGCGTACGAGATCGCGAGTCCGTCCTCACGCACAATTCCCGTCCTCAGCTGCCATTGGAGACGAAAGTCGAATTCACATCGCCGAAACGAAGGTTTCCGTTGACACCGGCGCTCCCGCCGGCAACGGCATCAAGGGCAAAAGTAAACTGAACACGCTTCCGACGCCAACCTCGCTTCGCACAGCAATGCTCCCGCCCAAAGCTTGAGCCAGCCTGCGACAAAGACTGAGCCCCAAGCCTGTTCCTCCGTAGTGACGCGTGGACGAGCCGTCCACTTGTCGAAATTCTTCAAAAATGACCTCGAGATCATTCTTAGCGATTCCAATTCCGGTATCAGAAATCGAGATTTCCAAGAACCCCCGGCCGTCATCCAAGACACTTCTGACCGTGACTTCGATCTTTCCCCGCTCTGTAAACTTCAGCGCGTTGGTCAACAGATGCACCAGGATTTGCTGGATTTTTCTTGCATCGCTTTGAATGAACTCGATCTCAGACTCGACGTTGATTTTGAATTCAATGGGACGGCCCCTGATCAGTCGTTGAGTCATCAAATGCAGCCCGTCCAATACCTCTTGAACGTTGACCGATTCGAGCCGATTGATAGGAGCATGAGCCTCCAACTGGGAAAAGTCCAGCAGGTTATCCATCAGCTGTGTTAAATCCTGGCCGTTGTTCACCAGGCGCTCGAGAATGGTTCGCGTATCGCCATGAAAGTTTGGATCCAAGAGAACTTCTCCGTATCCGATAATCGTGCTAACAGGCGTTCTCAATTCATGGCAGATATTGGCCACAAACTGTTTCTTGATAACGTCCGTTTCAATTAACTTTCCCTTTGCCGCTTCCGCTTCGGCGTAAAGTCGACGGTACTCTTCCTTCGCTTTTTCCGACTCCTCATAGCGTTTGCCATTTTCCAAGGCGAGAGCGAGTTGGTCGGTCAAAACACCCAGCAAACGAAGATCGTCGGAGCTATACTCTTTGCCCCAACACTTCGCGCCGAACGAGACAAGGCCCCTCACCTCCTGTTCAAACACAATGGGGATCAAAAGGTCCGCTTGGAGCTCATTGAAAACGGTCAGGCAATCTGTTCGCCTTTCGCGAAAAGATGGATTCGTGACAACTTCGCCGCGGGATATCCCCTGGTACGTCGTCCATGCCCCTTGACCCCACATCGTCTCGGTTCGCGCCGCGATGGCCGCGCAACTCAATTCCTTGCCGTGGGATGATACGCCGAGATACTCGTTGGTTGCTTGCGGCCGATATATCAGCGCCCCATTCTCAATATTCAGCCGCTCCATGATCCGTCGGAGAAAGCCACGTGCAAGCTCCGGCGCCGTGGCCAGCGACCGAAGGAACAAACTGATTTCCTTTTGGACTTGCACAGGATCATAATCCTGGCGATAGACGTAGCGGTCAACCACCGCTTCGATCCTTCGCAAAACCGGATTAAACACCAACACCACCAGCACAGAGAAGAATAGAGGGATCAGAGGATCTTTATCGTACATGCCCACGGAAGGCCCGAGCACTACCACCATCGCGGCATAGAGAAGCAATAGAAACATCGTCAAGGAAAGCCTGGTCAATCCGACTTTCAGAGCATTGCCCAACTCGAAGAGGCTATACTTCAGGAGTCCGTAGGCCACTGAAAACGGAAAAAACAAGGTTGGAATCAGGGCTAGGTTGTAGGGAATGGACCAGCGAAAGGAACTGGTCAATACGGTGCAAAACGTGGGCAGAAAAAACCCCAACGACGCGCCGAAAAACATCACGCGCAATCGCGAACGCTCGACGTCAGCCAATGACCGCCTCAACGCTGACCAGACAAGCCACAAAAACACCAAGGCCGCGACGCAACTGTAGACGTAACTGGCGCGGAATACGATGAACCACCAATTAAGGGGTTCAAAAAACGTGGCGGAGTAAAGCCAGCCAAGCACAACGGAGGCGCCGTAAATCAGGCAGAAATACCACGGCCGCGATGAACCGAGCGGTTTTCCTGTCTTTAGCGCGAGCCCGAGATGGACGCCCGCACTGGGAGTCAGAGTAAAGGCAAAAATTCTCATTTCCCGAGGCAGTAGGCTAGCGGTCATGAAATCAAAAGTCGTCGCAAACCAGACGAACACGTTTACGACCATGAAACAAAGGGGCAACGCAGCCGGAGAAGGAGAATTATAATAATATGGAGCCGCTCCAATAATCAAAAACGCAACTCCCACGAGAATGAAGAGCCCAAAACTTAAAAGCCAGTCATGCAGCGTCAAAGTCATGGATGCGGCATGCACATTCACCGTTTCGGAACCTCTGGTGATGGTGTAAAGGAAAGTGCTGCCAGGCGCTGCATTTCTGACTGAGTCATAGATCTGGTCGCGATGTGTCACGCGCATGCCATTCACCGACAGAATCAAATCGAACGGCTTGAGTCCACCCGACATGCCGCTCCATCGCGGCAGAGCATACGGGCCAATGGTTAGATTTTCGTGTACAAAGAAACCGGGAAAGGGATGGTTGATCCAGCGGGATGAATATACCAGAGTACCGGTGACCATTGAAAAGGCGAAGAGCCCGATAAGAAAGAGCAGCACCCGTCGTTGCCAGGCTTGATGGCCCATACAGTCCTCCCCTGGAGTAAAAGCCCCGCCAGTGATCTTAATGCACGGCCTTTACCAAGCGGCCTCGGCCTCTGTCAAGTCACAAATATGGCAATAACGGAACGGTTCACCCATCTCAAAGTGATGCATTCGGTGCCCGCCATCCCTCGCGTCGAAGAGACAAACCCGGGGCCGGCAGAAGCCTGACCGCATCCACACCGGTCTAAACACGGTAGGGCCAGGCAACTTTATTTCTTGCGGCAGAGATCCCAAATTGTTCTTCATAGTCAACAAACAGGTTGACTAATTCACCAAGATCAAGGTACAGATATCGCCCTGGCATTGCAGGTGAAGAGGCGCGGGTCAGACTATCATGGGGCTTTTCCGACGAACGCAAAGGAGGCGAGCCATGCTACTTGCGAAAAAAGTCTTGACAGGACTCATCATAGCCGCCGCTGTTGGTGGTTCTCTGGCCGTTCCCGCCCATGGCGACGAAACGCTATTGGTAGTCTATGGCGGACATAACGAGACCGCCGCTCCCATGTGGGTTGGCATTGAGACAGGTCTGTTCAAGAAAAGGGGCCTGGATGTAAAAATGCTTCAGGTGCGCAGCGGCCCTATCTTGATGGCGACCCTGGGGTCGGGCAGTGTGGAAGTCGTTTACACTGCATCGTCCAGCGCCATAAACGGCATCGCGGGCGGGATGAAAATCAGCTGTATGGCCTTTCCGATAAATCGCATAGCGCGCCATCTCATGGCCCGTAAGGAGATTAAATCGCTGGAAGATCTTCGGGGCAAGACTTTTGGAGTTCAGAGCATTGGCGGGGGCTTTTGGCTGCAAACCATGCTTCTTCTGGATCATCTCAAGATAGAACCCGACAAGTATCAGCTAAAAATCAGAGTCATCGGCGACACCGCCACCATCACTCAGGCTCTGATCACTGGTCAAATTGATGCCGCGGTGCTGCCCTACAGCTTCAGTGAGAGAGCCAAGAGGGCGGGATTCTCTTCCCTGGCTGATGCAGGAGAGCTCAAAGGGGCCCTTCAGCTCACAGGCCTCTGCGCTCAGAGGGATTTTATTGCCAAGAACCGCGACGCAGCCTTGCGCCTTATCGAAGGGATGGTTGAAGCCGTCGTCTATATTCATGATCAAAAAAACAAATCAACTGTCATGCAGTCTCTGAAAAAACACCTGTTGTTTGAAAAACTGGAAGACACCGAGACCTCCTACGACGTGCTGCGCCGCGTGTCGACCCTGGACGTAGATTTGAAACCCGAGGCGTGGAAAACCACGCAGAGAATTCTCGCCCAAGTAAATCCAAAGGTTGCCCAGGCTGACCTGAATCAGCTCCTCGACAGGAACTTGGTTGCGAGTCTGGAAAAAAACGGCTTCTTGCCGGAGATGCGGAAACGAATCGGCAACTAGTGTCCCGAAACTGAAGTTTGTTCAAGACATCATCGCTCAGGATCAAGCGTTCCGAGCCAAAGGCAATGATCTCCGTCGGAATGGTCTTTTTGATGGCGTCCGGATACGCATCGCGCAAATCCTCGAGGAGGTGCAGCAGGTCAACTCGCGTTTCACCCATCGGTAAGGCCTTTTTGGCCTACTTTCAGTGTAAATACAAACGCATGAATATGAAGCATTGCCCACCGAGACCATGTTTTTCGCGACCCTCGTCAAACAGCGCCTATCGGATGGTCAACGCTCGCCGACACCGCGCAACTCTTTCGGCCGCTGTCATTCTCGACCTTTGACTTGGAGATATGTACGCCCTACCCCTCGAAACCTCTTGACTAAAGCGACAGAGATCGAATAGCTTCCGCACATGGCCACAATTTTTGGAGCGGCGTCTATTCTTCACCATCCCCTTCCCTCGCTAACCGACGGCATTGTCTTACTTGGAGTGTAAAGGAGGTTTGTTATGACAACACTGGTACTGGCTCTTTTGCTTTCTTTGGCTGTAACTCTCCGGGCAGAAGCGCAGACGCCGTACTATCAGGGAAAGAGTATCAGAATCATCGTGGGCTACCTGTCCGGCGACAGCCACGATCAATACGCGCGTCTCTACGCCCAGCACATGCCCAAACATATTCCCGGGAATCCGGACTTCATCGTACAAAACATGCCCGGGGCGGGCACCATGATTGCGGCCAATCATGTTTACAATTTAACCAAGCCGGACGGGTTGACTCTAGGATCGATCAGCGGCGGGCTTTATTTCGCTCAGGTCACGGGGCGCAAAGAAGTCCAGTTTGACTGGGCGAAATTCACTTGGATCGGCTCCCCGGATCACAACGGGCACGTCGTGTTCATTCGCGCGGACAGTCCTTTCAAAACTCTTCAAGACCTCTACGATGCCAAAGAGCCGCCGAAGTGCTCCGCGACGGGAGTGGGAAGCAGCAGCCATGATGTGCCGCGGCTCTTGCAGGATACAGTAGGGCTGAAGTTTCAGGTCATCAGCGGCTATCCGGGCGGCGCCGAACAGGACCTGGCGATCGAGAGAAATGAAGTCCAGTGCCGTGCCATCACCACGGATACTTTTTTTGGCCGGGAACCTTTTTTGAGATGGTACAAGAGCGGTTTCGTCCGTATCCTAATTCAAACCTCGCGGCAGCGCGACCCTCGGGTACCCGATGTGCCCACGCTCTACGAAGCCATGGATCAGTTCAAAACACCCGCAACGAAGAGACGCTTTGCCACGGCATACTTGGGAGTTGGTGCAATCGGCATTCGTCCGATAGTGGGTACGCCCGGAATTCCGGCCGATCGCGTCAAGATACTTCGAGATGCTTATGCGCAAACACTTAAAGACCCGGAATTTGTTGCAGAAGCAAAGAAACGCAGCTGGGAAATCAAGCCCGTGAGCGGAGAGGAATTGGAGGTCATCGCCAAGGATGTCATCGATCAGCCTCCGGACGTCGTCGCCTGGCTGAAGAATCTGCTGGGAAAATGATGGGTGAAAATACTAAGGGGGACTCGAGATGGACTTCAATTTGCCCGAAGAGCTGCAGATTTTGCGAGAGACGGTACGCCGTTTCGTCGATAAGGACTTGATCCCGCTCGAGCGCGAGTACCGCCACGACAGCGAGGGGCCGATGCCTGAGCGCTTGCTCAAGCCGCTGCAAGAGAAGGCCAAAAACATGGGGCTGTGGATGCTCGACGTTCCAGCCGAATATGGCGGAGCGGGCCTTGGGCTGCTTCCCCGCTGCATCATTCACGAGCAGGTGGCCCGCGCTGCCTCTCTCCCCTTCCGTGGTTTGGAACTGTTCGGCCCCGAAGTAAGGCCGGTGTTGTTTCACTGCAACGAAGAACAGAAGGAACGGTTTCTAAAGCCCGTCTTGCGAGGCGAGCTGCGTTTCTGTTTTGCCCAGACGGAACCGGACCTGGGCAGCGATCCGGCTGCTATGCGCACTCGTGCGGTGCAGGACGGAGACCACTATATCATCAACGGAACCAAGCGCTTTATCACGGCCGCGGGGCGCTCCGATTACGCCCAGTTGATGGCGGTAACCGATCCGGAGAAAAGGGCGCGCGGCGGCATTACCTGCCTTGCCGTGGACCTAAAGAGCCCTGGAGTCATCCTCGAACGGCAGTGGCCCATGATGATGGGCGAGGCGCCCTGGCAGATTGTCTTCGATAACGTGCGCGTGCCGGCAGCGAACGTGATCGGCAGCGTGGGCGGCGGTTTTACGTTGGCGCAAAAGTGGATTAGCGAAGGACGAATCAGAGGGCACGGGGCGCGTCCAGTAGGCATAGCGGAGCGGGCCCTCGAGATGATGATCGAATACTCGCAGCATCGGGTCACCTTCGGACGGCCGCTGGCAGACCGGCAGGCCATCCAGTTCATGATTGCCGATTCGGCGATGGAGCTGCACGCGGTAAGGCTCATGGTTTATGAGTGTGCCTGGCGTCACGATTGCGGCGATGACGTCCGTGATCTCTCTTACATGGTGAAAGTCATGAGCACGGAGATGGCGAGCCGAGTCGTCGACCGCGCCATTCAGGTTCACGGTGGCGTGGGGCTGACCAAGGACTTGCCGCTGGAATGGTGGTATCGCCAGATTCGCAGCACGCGTATCACCGAAGGCGCGAACGAAGTGTTGCGCTGGCGCCTGGCGCAAAACATTATCCGCAAGCACGGTTGAGCGGAGCGGCTTATCTGGGGGCGGGGGTGATGTTTTTCAACTGATTCGGAAGGTCAGACGGTCGCCATCTCGAGAGAGAGGGAGGAGTTCCGGTCCGCTGCCGGCAACCTACCAGTAACGCCATTCTGAAGAACGACGTGGCCGGTGTCAGCAACAAGCCCAAGCGGCAAGAGTCTGCGTGCCGATCGCTATTCGGCAGAATCTCCGGCCAAAGATTCGAAAAGGCATTGATGGGAACAAATTTGGAGGCTTTGCATGAGCAAGGACAGACAACGGTATAACGCGGCGATCCAACGAGCGAAGGGGTTGTTGGAACTGGCTGCATCTCTATACGAAGGCTCTCTCTCTTTCCAGTCGAAGCGTGAGGCGGAAAACGTCGTCCAGACCGATTCCCGCCTGGGCCACAAGGTGAAACTCGAGTTGATCGCCAAGTCACGTGAAGGGAAAGATAGCGTTTCGCTTTCCTTCGCGGCTCACAGCTTTCGTGAAATCAGGGCGGTGGCCGAAGGCAGGCTCTCCCTGGCCTGGCTCAACGCTTCCGTGGCGGCCACACTGGCCTATAGAGGGAAAGGACCATTTCGTAAACCCGTTCCTTTGCGAACTATCGCTGTCTTTCCCTCCTACGACGTCATGGGATTTGCCGTCCATAAATCCACCGGCATCACATCGTTGGCGCAAATCAAAAAAGAGCGCTTCCCCCTAAGACTGTCCACGGGGCGTGTGACCCTGTCTTTTATCAAGGACAGCACGACAATGTTTACGGTAACGGCGGTGATGCAAGCTGCCGGATTTACGCTCGCTGACATCCGCAGGTGGGGCGGAAGAATTCATTCGACACCCCGGCCTAGCGATCCAACCCGTCTGGCGGTCATCGAAGATGGAACGGTCGATGCGGTCTTTGACGAGGGAATCAAAAGCTGGTGTCAGGAGGGTCTGGATCATGATTTTCGTTTTCTGCCCGTGGAAGGACAGGTGCGCAAGCGCTTGGCTGCCATGGGCTATCGCCCGACCGTTCTGCCGAAATCTCGATTCCCGGGCATCCCCCAAGACATTCCAACCATTGATTTCAGCGGCTGGCCCATGGTTGTGCGCGCGGACATGCCCGATGATGTGGCCTATGCGCTTTGCGAAGCCATTGAACGGCGCCAGGAATTCATGCCAACCGACAATTATAAGCTGCTCGACATGGCGCAACTCTGCGCCAATGACGAGGAGACACCCTACGACGTGCCGCTCCATCCGGGCGCCAAGCGTTTTTACCGCGAGAGAGGGTATCACAAATAGAAGAACGTCTATCTAACAGCTTAGCCATGAAGATAGACTGCAAAGACGGATTCCCCATGGCATGCGGGGTAGTGAATGTCTCAGTTTAAGAACATACTTTCTACTGCTTTGAAGCTGTGACAGGGGACGTTTTTTGGGCATTGTTTCACTAGACCCCGGAAGACAATCTTGACTCTGTCTATTGAACGTTACGCTCCCCAATACCTCGAATCTGCGGTCTCCGTGCTTGCCAGTGCATTCGCAGCCAATCCGCTGCACGTCTCCGCTTTCGGACCCGGCCAACTCGACCGAAATCGGTTGTTCTTCCGCATCGGAGTACAGCATATGTTTTCTGGACATAGCTTCGTAGCGCTTTTGGATGGTGAGCTGAAGGGGTTCTTGCACTTTACCGCTTCGCCGCAGTGCCTACCTCCAGCGGAGCAAATGCCAGCCTTGACCGAACGCCTTTTTGAACCACTGGGGGACTCCGTGCCGCGTCTGGTCGACTGGTTTTCGACGTGGTCCCGTCTCGATCCGGAAGCCCGGCATTTGCATCTCGGGCCCATCGCCGTTGCCCCCACCGCCCAGGGCCAAGGAATCGGGACGGCTTTGATGGATCGTTTTATCGACCACCTCGTAAGACAACGCTCTGCGGGCTATCTAAAAACCGATCGGCCCGAAAACGTGGATTTCTATAAGAAATTTGGCTTCTCCGTTAAGCGTGAAGTGCAACTCATCGGCATCCCAACGTGGTATATGTGGCGCGGCGCGAAGGACAGGTAGCACGGCGTAAAATGCGGCATTAAGAATTCGTGTGGTACTTGTACGGGCGCTGGGCTGTCATCCAAACTCTGGCCTGCCGTCGCATTTTCGCTCATCTTTCCTGACCACCCGCATGCCGCGAGGCAAATGGGCGCGAGGCCACAACCCATTCCTTACCGACCAAAGCGATCGCCAAGTCGGCGATGAGCTGTCTCCTTCCTCTGCGGTCAGTTGGTCAGGCGCCGACGCACGCTATGGCGCGCCCAGAAGAGAAGCAGCGCAGACGCGCTCAAAATGTAAAAAAGATCCCACAACACCACGAGCGAGAATTCAGCCCGGAAAAACGCTCGCGCCAACCTCACCGGATGGAGCAGAGGGAGAATTTCTGCAACCGTTAACCACGGCTCTGTGAGGCGCTCCTTTAACGGGAAGAAAACATCGGAAAATAGAAACAGCGGGGTTAAAAAAAGCGTAAAATAGAAACTAAAAAGGTCGATGTTGGGAATGCGCAAGGAGAACACGATTCCGATGGCAGCAAAGAGAAGTCCCGTCACGGGTATCACCAGGAGAGCCCCGAGGGACGACGGCATTGGGGTGAGACCGAAGAACGCCACCCCGAGGAAAAAACAGCCGCCATAGATGCACGACCGGGTCACCGCCCACAGGACTTCGCCGGCCAGAATGTCATCCGGTTCTATCGGTGTGGTGAGCATCGCGTCGTACGCTTTCTCGAAAACAAGCCGGACATAGATGTTATAGGTAACTTCGAAACTCGCGCCGTTCATGGCTGCAACACACACCAGACCAGGCGCCAGAAACGCGATATATGACGTGCCGCCCATCTCGGACACGTAAGAGCCAACACCCAGACCGATGGAAAAGAGATAAAAGACCGGTTCAAAAAAATTGGGCAGCAGATTCCATTTCCACGTGCGCCGGTACATGGCGGCGTTCCGACGCCAGACGGCCAGGGTGTAAGGCACCGATAGGCTCATGGGACCCCCTCTAGACTGGTTCCCGTTAGAGACAAGAAGACGTCCTCCAAATTGGTAGGACGGACGATGATCGGACGGCGGTCGCCCTGATCGTAGCGGCGAATATGCTCTATGAGATCAGTGGCATCATCAAGGTAGAGCATCATTCGGCCCCCGACCCTTAACCGCCGGGGTGAGTCACCATAACCGTCAAGCAAGGCCTTTTCTTCGCTCACTGTACAGTCAAATTCTGCGGTTTCAGGAGCCAAATGGGTTGCAATAAGCTCCATCGGCGCCCCCGCCCCGATGACTTTGCCCGCCGATACGATGGCAACTTGATCGCAAAGCCGCTGGGCCTCGTCCATGTAGTGCGTCGTAATCAGCACCGTGGTCCCGCCCGCGCGTAGCTCCCGGATCCGCGACCACAGCGTCAGCCGTACTGCCGGATCGAGCCCGGTGGTTGGCTCATCCAGAATCAAAAGCTCCGGCCGATTCATCAATGACAGGGCAATGGCTAAACGCCGTTGGAATCCGCCCGACAGGTGGCGCACGGGAACATCGGCGTGCGAGCCTAACTCCAGGAAGTCGCATAGCTCTTGCTCGCGCCGCGACAACTCGGGCTCGCGCAGCAAATGATAACGGCCAAAAACGCGCAAGTTCTCTCTTGTTGACAGCGCGTCGATCAAGACGTTCTGCTGTAACGTCACTCCGAGCCGCGAGCGGATGCGGCGCAGGTGCCGGTCAACGTGCATGCCAAAAACTCGAATGCTTCCGCTCGTCGGGCGGGTAACACCATAAATCATACGCAACGTTGTCGTTTTGCCGGCACCGTT
>JBFJNS010000002.1:0-25403 GCA_041618055.1 Binatia bacterium | reverse complement strand
GTTCGACGCTTGTAGTGGGCGGCTTGACATTGGGCATCCCGACGGACAGGGTGACACCGCCGGCAGCCGCGGCCATGGTCGCCGTGGTCAGATCTTCTTTGTGCGTGAACCCCGGATCGCGATGGTGCGTGTGCGTATCGATCAGACCCGGGATGACCTTTTTCCCTTTGGCATCGATCACTGCCGCGGCGGAATCAGACAGGAACGGCGGTTTTCCCAGGGCGGCGATTTTGCCATTTTTCACTCCGATGTCCACCTCGACAAATCCCGCCGGTGTCCAAACCTCTCCCCCTCGGACTATCACATCCATGGTATCCATCGTTCCTCTTTTCCCCTTTCAATTGACCTGCAAAATCTTCTTATATGATCGGGAATTGCGCCTGTCAACAGGATACTCCCGCAATGCTGAGATGGTTCTCCAGCTGCTTGACTCGTTTGTAAAAATCTGATGTAAGTAGCGCCGCCTGGATGTTTAAAAGATTGCGTATACCCCTTTGAGGAGGAACCCCCATGTCGAAACTTTCTTATGTTTCTTTTGTATTAGCGGCTGTATTGTTACTGGTGGGCAAGCCTGCGTTCAGTCAAGACGCCAAACTCATAGAGGCAGCCAAAAAAGAAGGTGGTAAGGCCGTTGTTTACGGCTCGCTGGAAAGCAGTACCTTCGACGAAATCGTCAAAGCGTATAAAAAGAAAACGGGACTCGATGTCGACTACTGGCGCGCTTCGGCCACCAAGGTCATGGACCGGGCACTGAGTGAATACCGCGCGGGTAGACCACTCTTCGACATCATTTTGACCAATGATAATCCGATGCAAATCATGCACAAGGCGGGCATTTTTGCCAAGTACGAGTCCCCCACGTTCAAAGATTTCCCCAAGGATGCCATCGACCTCAATCTGGGTCCAAGGTACCGAAACGTCATTATTGGGGTCATCTACAATACCAAAATCATCAAAGCCGCGGACGCTCCAAAATCGTTGGAAGACCTTCTCAAACCGCAATTCCGCGGCAAACTGGTCATGCCCGATCCCACCCAGCACACAACGACGACCCAATGGGTCGCGAGCCTGTGGAAGCTCATGGGCAAGGAAAAGGCCGATAAGTTTATTCGCGACCTCGCAGCGACTAAACCGATACTCGTGGAGTCGCTGCTGCCGGCGGGGAAACGGGTGACCACCGGCGAAACGCCCATTGCTATTGCCTACGTTAAGTATCTCCGGACCTTCGGCAAGGAAGGAGCGCCCCTCGATTACGTGCGGCTCGGCAAAATGATGGGCGACGGCCACTATTTGACATTGAGCAACAAAGCGCCCCATTCCAGCGCCGGCAAAGCGTTCATCGACTTTTTCCTCGACGATGAAAGCATGAAGATCATGGCCGAGGAAGGCGAATTCGTGAACCGCAAAGGCGTCTATCCTCCCATCCCGGACGCGGACAAGATTCAGTTCGTCGAGATGGTGGATCTTTCCGAAAAGGATTTCGCCGAGAAGAAGAAAGAATATCAAGCGATTTTCTTGAAGTAGCTTCGCTGGTGAATGGAAAGACCATAACTGCCGGGCAGGAGATCCCCGCCTCCTCGATTCTCACCCGTGTGCAGCAATTTTGCTGCACGCCCGTCAACTGGGTGTTTCTCGCTGTAGCGGGGATTCTTGCTTTTTTGAGCCTTTATCCGACTTTCTTTTTGATTTACGGCAGTTTCACCGACGCGCCGCTCGGTTTGCCGGGTCAATTCACTTTCGCTAACTATATTCGGGCCTATTCCGACCCCTCCGCCTACCCGTTGGTTCTAAACTCGTTTGTCTTCGGCATCGGGTCCTCCGGTATGTCTATCCTCCTCGCCTCTGCGCTGGCGTGGATCACGGTCAGAACCAATGCGCCCTTCCGCAGACTATTCGAGCTCACGGCGATTATTCCCAATATCTTGCCGCCCATTCTCGTCTCCATCTCCTGGGTCATGCTCTTGAATCCGAGTAACGGCCTGATCAACGTTATCCTGGTACAACTGTTCGGCCTGGAAAAAGGCCCCTTTACGATTTATTCGATGACCGGATTGATCTTCGTCGAAGGGTTGATCTTGACGCCGCTGGCCTTTCTCATCATATCGGCGGCGCTCAAGGGAATGGATCCCTCTCTCGAAGAATCGGCGAAGACCTTGGGCTCCACTGAGTTCGGCGTCGCCACCCGCATTACCTTTCCTTTAATGAGGCCGGCGATTCTTGCCGCGGGGACTCTGAACTTCGTCAGAGCCGTGGAGAGCTTTGACACACCCGCCATTATTGCTTTGCCCGCCAGAATCGAAGTGTTTACGACGAAGATCTGGCGCGAAGCCCTCGGTTCGTTTCCGACCAATCACAATCTGGCCGCCGCCTACGGCATCGGCATTTTGCTCATAGCCCTGCTGTTCGTCTATCTTTACCGCCGTTTCACGTCGCAGGTGGAAAGCTTTTCCACAGTCACGGGCAAAGCGTTTCAGCCCCATCAAATCGATCTCGGGCCGTGGAGATATCTGGCCTCGATGGCAGCTCTGCTCCTGCTGATCCTGATGGTCGTGCTGCCGATCATCGTTCTCGTGCTGATTTCCGTACTTCCCTACTATCACGTCCCGACTTGGGAAACCTGGGAAACGCTGACGCTGAAGCACTTCAAGACAGTTTTCGACAGCGATCGGATTTACAAGGCATTCGGCAACAGTCTGTTCCTCGCGCTGGGCGGCGCCACAGTGTGCATGCTCCTGGCGGCGCTGACTTCCTACCTTACGGTTCGAACCAAGATTGCGGGGCGGGGCCTGCTCGAGGGCCTGGTATTTATTCCGTGGGCTTTTCCAGGCACCGCGTTGGCCCTCGGGCTCCTCTGGGCTTACGTGGATTTTCCCATCCCCGTCTACGCAACCATCTGGATCATCATGATCGCGTATGTGACGCGCTTTCTCCCCTACGGCCTTCGCGCCGTGAGCAGCACCATCATCCAGATTCACAAGGAGTTGGAAGAGGCATCGGTGGTGTGCGGCGCCGGTTTTTTTTCCACCTTCCGGCGCATCCTCATTCCCCTGATGCGCCCCGGCGTGGTGGCGGGGTGGATCATTCTGGTGACGATCTTCATGCGCGAATTCAGCGCGTCGATCTTCCTATACAGCCCGGGGTCGGAGCCTCTAGGTCCGCTGATTTACTTTTTTTACCTCGACGGCCTATACGGACCCATGGCCTCTCTGGGATTGATCATTTCCCTGATCTGCGTCATCTTAATCGCTATCGCCCAGCGTTTCTCGCGCTGGGAAACGAAGTGAAGAGCCGTGCTCGTGCTGCGTGCTCGCCATCCGGAGCTCAGCTCCAAATGATCCTCATTTCCGTTATTACGAGCACGAGCCACGAACACGAACCACGATCGGAGGGGCAGTGGACAAATTGCATCTGACAATCGCGTGCGGCCAGTATGACCGCACGCAGGCGCTGCAGACCGGCGTTGTGGAAGCGGAGGGAATCCGGCTGAATTATATTCCGCTCCAGCCCGAAGAGATCTTCTGGCGCATGAACAGCTTCAAGGAATTCGATGCTTCGGAAATGTCGCTTTCGAATCACATCACGATGGTGAGCCGAGGGGAAAGCCCGTTTGTTGCGATCCCGGTGTTTCCATCGCGTTTTTTCAGACATTCCTGCGTCTTTATCAATGTCGGCTCGGGCATCACGAAGCCGGAGGAATTCAAGGGCAGGAAAATCGGCGTTGCCGAGTATGCGATGACGGCTGCGGTCTGGGTTCGTGGATTCTTGAAAGATGACTACGGTATCAAAGCGAGCGACGTGCACTGGGTTACCGGCGGCCAGGAAGAGCCCGGCAGAAAAGAACGCATCAAACTCACGCTCCCGCCGGAGATCAGGGTCAGCCCGATAGCGGACGACAAAACCCTGAACAGCATGCTTGAAGCCGGTGAGATCGATGGCCTCATAGCAGCGCGCAATCCATCCTCTTTCGTCAAAGGTTCGCCAAAGGTCAGAAGGCTGTTTCCAAGCTACAAGGACGTTGAAATCGATTACTACAAACGCAACAGGATTTTTCCGATCATGCATGCCATCGTCATCCGTAAGGAGATCTACGAGCGCCATCCCTGGACGGCGCGCAGCCTTTTAAAGGCCTTCGGCGAAGCGAAGGATCGGGCCATTGAGATGCTCAATGTCGCCAACCCGTTGCCCTATACCCTGCCGTGGCTGATCCCGGATCGTGAACTTCTCCGGGATCTCTTCGGTCCAGACTGGTGGCCTTACGGCATTCAAGCCAACCGCCATGTGCTCGAAGCGCTCATTCGCTACATGAGCGAGCAAGGTTTGCTCGCAAAGCCGCTCGCGGTCGAAGATATTTTTGCCCCCAATGTGATTGGAGAATTCAAAGTCTAATCGAGGATCGGCGATGGAAGATTGAAGATAGAAATTTTCTGGCGGTTTCGACTTCTCGAACTCTTGTCCTCGATTCGCCATCGTCGTTTATTTTCATGCACCTTCTACCTCGCGCCTCACGCCTAGTGAGAACCGCGCGCCTCGCCCATCTCGCCACGGCGGATCTCTCGGGCCGGCCTCACGTCATTCCCATCTGCTTCGCGTTTGACGGCAAGCATTTCTACTCCCCCATCGACGAGAAGCCGAAGCGGGTCGAGCCGGGTAAACTCAAACGGCTGGAAAATATTCGTAAGAATCCTTCTGTCGCACTCGTCATCGATCACTATGAAGAAGACTGGCGCAGGTTAGCCTATGTCTTGATAACCGGGAGGGCCCGAATCCTTATGCGAGGCGCGAGCCACAGTCGCGCCGTAAGGCTTCTGCGCCGTAAATATAAGCAGTACCGTGCGATGGCGATCGATGCGCGCCCGATGATCGTTATCAAACCAAAGCAAATTCGCGACTGGAGCTTCCGAGGGAAATTCAACGCATCCGTAACGCAGTTAGCGGAAGGTTTGAAGTGAGAGTCTAAGCCGCTTACCTGAGCCGCGAACCCCGCTTGACTCCCCCAGGGAAATCTGAAAATATCCGCGCTACTTTTGTCCATCCGTATAGAAACCGAGCCAAAAATGGGGAGGTTTTGTATGCTACAAAGGCTAAGCTTCCTTTTGACATTTGTCCCTTTCATCTTTTTCGCCGCAGGACCGGTTTTGAGCCAAGATGCGAAACTTGTTCAAGCGGCGAAAAAGGAAGGTGGCAAAGCCGTGATCTATGGCACGCTCGAATCAGGGATTGCAGACGCGACCATCAAAGCGTTTCGTAAAAAAAGCGGCTTGGAGGTGGACTACTGGAGGGCCTCGGCGAGCAAGGTGCTGGATCGCGTATTAAGCGAATATCGCGCAGGCAAACCTCTCTTTGACATAGTCCTAATCAGCGACAGCCCGATGCGAATCATGTTCAAAGAGGGCGTTCTCGCCAAGTATGAATCTCCAACCTTCAAAGATTTTCCCAAAGAGGTCATCGATCCCAATCTGGGCCCACGTTATAGGAACATCATCATAGGAATTGTCTTTAACAAGAGCATAATCAAGCCCGCCGACGCTCCTCAATCTCTCGAGGACCTTCTTAAACCTCAGTATAAGGGCAAGCTGGTCATGCCCGATCCCACCCAACACACGACCACCACGCAGTGGGTTGCGAGCTTGGGGAAAGTGATGGGTAAGGAAAAAGCCGACAGGTACATTCGAGATCTAGCCGCCACGAAACCCGTTCTCGTCGAATCTCTGCTGCCAGCGGCCAAGCGCGTGACCACGGGAGAGACCGCCATCGCAATTACCTATGTGAAGTATGCCTACATTTTTGGCAAGGAAGGGGCTCCCGTGGATTATGTGAGGCTAGGGCAGATGATGGGGGATGGTCACTGGATAGCGCTCAGTAATAAGGCGCCACATGCCAACGCAGGTAAGGCCTTCATCGAGTATTTTCTCGGGGATGAAAGCATGAAGATCATGGCGGCGGAGGGCGAGTTCGTCAACCGCAAAGGCATTTATCCCCCCATCCCGGACGCGGACAAGATTCAGTTCGTCGAGATGGTGGATCTTTCCGAGAAGGAATTCGCCGAAAGGAAGAAAGAATACGAGAAGATTTTCTTGAAATAGCTGCGCCGTAGAATGGCAAGCTAGACGCTAAAGCATTGCATCGGAGCCCCATTTGCCATTAGTTTAAGGACATGGCGGCACAGCGATTACCGAGGTCTCTGCCTAAAGAGGCCAAGGCGTTGATCAAATCCAGCCCCTCGCCCACCCTAGCCAAGAACCACCTTCTCAGGCTGCTTGAGGAGTACGATGCCGAAGCCATCAACCGGATACCAAGCGCCGACCTGCCGCAACTGTTTCGCCTTCTCGGTGGCAGCGCATTCCTGAGCGAGGTGCTCATCCGCCAAGGGGAAGACTGGCCCGAGGTCTTCTTGCGCCAGATCAAGACCGCTCAGAAGACGACCGCCCAGCATCTGGCCGAGCTGGAACCCTTCATCAAGGGCGCCGAAACATTCGATGATTTCTGCGCCGCATTGCGCCGCCACAAACAACGGGAATATCTGCGTATCGGCGCGCGCGACCTGTCACCCTTGTTGACCATGGAAGAAACCGTCAGAGAGCTTTCGGCCCTGGCAGATGCCGCGCTGGAGGCCGCCTATCGCTATAGCCGCGCGGAGGTCGAGGAGGATTTCGGCCCACTGTGGCTTCCTGGCAAGCAGACAGCCAACGGTTTTTTCATCCTCGGTATGGGAAAGCTTGGCGGCGAGGAGCTGAATTTTAGCTCGGACATCGATGTGATTTTCCTCTACGACGAGGATGAAGGAGAAAGCGCCGGCGGCCGCAAGGGCAAGACCGATCCGCGCACATTCTTTACCAACGTCGGCAAGAAGATCATCCAGGCCATGGGAGAAGTGACTGAAGACGGCTTTGTTTTTCGCATCGACCTGCGCCTGCGTCCGCTGGGCGCCAATGGACCGCTGGTACAATCGGTCGCCTCGGCCATATTTTATTATCAGTCCTGGGGCCAGTGTTGGGAGCGCTCCGCCTTGATCAAAGCGCGGCCCGTGGCCGGCGAGCGTGAGCTCGGAGCCCAGTTCTTGCAGGAGAACCAACCCTTCATTTACCGCCGCTACCTCGACTACACGACGGTGGATGAGCTGAGGCACATGAAGATGCGGATCGAGAATGAACTGCTCGATGCGCAGGGAAAAGAAAGGAACATCAAGCTGGGCTACGGCGGCATCCGGGAAATAGAATTCTTTACCCAGGCTCTCCAGCTTGTGAACGGTGGTTATGAACCGAAGATTCGCGAACGCAGTACGCTGGCGGCTCTGGCCGGGCTCGCCCAGCACAACTTCATCTCGGCGCGGGAAGAAGATCAGCTAAGCGAGGCCTACCGCTTTTTCCGCCAGGTCGAGCACAAAGTTCAGATGGTTCAGGAAGCTCACGCCCACTCGATTCCTCAAGGAGAAGAGGAGGAGTGCGCTCTGGCACGCCGCCTTGGTTATAGCCGCAAGGGCAAACAGGGCGAGCGTGAACGGTTCTGGCTCGATCACCGGATGCATACGAAGACCGTTCGCAATATGTTCGACCGGCTCTTTTACGGCGCGCATAAAGAAATTACGAGTGGAGCCAGTTCGGAGGTCGGGACGATCTGGAATGATTTGGATGAACGAGAGGCCGTCATTACAGAATTGGAAAAGGTGGGCTTCACCGACCCCGCTAAGGCCTATGACAACCTTCTCGCCGTTCGTGACGGTGAAGCCTTTGCGCCCCCGAGTTCGAAGCGGCTAAAGATCATGCGTACTCTGGGTCCCGCCCTGATCACCGAGATCGCAAAATCCAGCGCCTCCGACCAGGCGCTTTTGAATCTTTCCAGGTTTAGCCATTGCATTGGCGGACGGACTGGCTTTCTTACGCTGCTGGCGGAGAATCCTGAAACCATGCGTTTGCTGATTACCCTGTTCGCCGATAGTCAGTTTTTGACGGATCTCTTTCTCAACAGGCCCGAGCTGATCGACACGTTAATCCGGGTCGATCTCACGCAAATTGAAAAGGACAAAGCGACGATGTTGAGCGAACTGCGTGCGGCACTCGCCGAGCAGGGGGATCTAGAAGCGAAACTGAACGCTCTGCGGCGCTACAAGACAGAGGAGTTTATACGCATCGGCCTCCATGACCTCGGCGGGGGGATCGAACTGGAAAGGGTTCTCGAACAACTCTCCGATCTCGCCGAGACCTGCCTTGAGGGGGCTCTTCAGCTCACCCTCGAGGAGCTTGAGGAAAGGTTCGGCGCCGTCCCGGGCGGGCAATTTGCCATTCTGGGCATGGGTAAAATCGGAGGGCAAGAACTGGATTATAACTCGGACCTCGATCTTGTCTTTATCTACAACGCGCACGAGGACGCTCAAAGCGCCAGCGGCAGTCAAGGCCAAGTGAGCGCTCACGAGTTTTATGTACGAGTTGGACAGAAGCTTATTACTTACCTTTCCGCACCGACTGAAGAAGGGGTCGCTTACAAGCTCGATATGCAGCTTCGGCCATCGGGCAAATCCGGGCCCCTGGTCTGCTCCTTGGATGCGTTCCGTGAGTATCACAAAACCAGTTCACTGCTGTGGGAACGCCAGGCGTTGATCAAGGCGCGCTGCGTCGCCGGCGAAGCCGCGCTCAAGAAAGCCATTGAACGGGTTGTCGAGGATTTCGCCTACGGCACAGATTTGCCGAGCGAGGGAATCGGGGAGATTCACCATCTGCGCATGCGTATGGAAAAAGAACTGGCAGGAGAGGGCGAAAGTCGCTTCAATCTCAAAAAGGGAAAGGGCGGGCTCGTCGATATCGAGTTCGTCGCGCAGATGCTTCAACTAGCGCATGGGCACCGCCATCCATCATTACGAAGGCGGGGAACGCTCGAGGCTTTGAAAGCGCTTCGCGACGAGAATATCCTCAAGAAAAAGGAGTTCGAGCTCTTGACCGACGGCTACCTCTTCCTGCGCGCGCTGGACCATCGCTTGCGTCTGGAGCGCGATCAGTCCATCGATGCCTTCGAGCGTGACCCGGACAAAATCCAGGGAATCGCCAAATCGCTCGGTTACAACGGCACGGGGACAAAAGCTGCCAAAGCGCGGGCCCAAGCGGGGCGCAAACTGCTGCGGGATTACGAACTCAGACGAGACAAAATCCGCGCATGCTACGATAGGTACTTCATGCCCAAGAAGGGTTCGAAGCCGGAATCAATTAACAATGAATCCTGATCCGACATTTTTTCAGACTCGCTCGGCCCGCAAGCCCTACAACCGTGGCCAATGGGTTGGTGCCTTAAGGCCCCCCAAACCACCTCCTCGGGTGCTGTGACAGATAGCCAGGGCCTTCATATAACCTGCACGTTCACGTGCCCACGGCTTCCGGACTTACTGGCCTCGCTGAGCGCTTAGTCATGCGAGATATTGTCGGATTGAAATTAAAAACTACGTTTTGTTCTTGTCTCGCTGACCCATTGTGCTCGTTTTTGAATGTTTTAAGGCGATTAAAGACCCATGAGCCATGGAAATCGGCATGCCTGATTATCGCAATGGCCCAGCTCTTTTTCGGATTGTGTTTGATTTTAAAATATTATTATTGACAGTAGCACGACTCTGCGATATGGTCGGCGCATGAAAACACAATTATTAAAGGGCCTTGCCCTGATGTTACTTGTCGCCGTAACCGCGGCTCCTCTGCATGCGCAGTCCACCGATGCGGCTAGCCCGCCGAGTGAACCAGCGGTGGGGGAAGAATTGGGCTACGGATTTGGCTCCGTACTGGCCAATGTTTTCTACATGCCGGCGAAGGTGACCTACGCAGGCCTGGGCCTGCTAACCGGCGGGCTCGGCTTTGTGCTCAGTGCCGGAAGGGCGGATGTAGCAAATAATATCATCTACCCCTCGGTCAAGGGGCATTACGTGGTCACCCCGAACCATCTCAAGGGGAACGAGCCCCTTTACTTTGTCGGCGCGCCGGCACCCGAAAGCGCTCCGGCTCCCAAGTCCTACGCTGGTGCGACGGCGCCCGGACCCTAAGCCCCGAAGCACACTCCGCGCTTCGAGGATTTGATAAAATCAAGCAGGGCCGACACATCCGGGTTGGCCCTTGCCTGATCTTCTATTTCCCTCATTGCCAATGCAAGATTGCGCCCTTTGCGGAACAATACGCGGAAGGCCTCTCTGAGCGCGCGAATGCGCTGATCGTCGAATCCGGCTCTCTTTAAACCGACGGTATTCACGCCGCGAACCGTGTGCTGCCAGTCCACGATGGCGTACGGCGGCACGTCGCGGCTCGTGCCGCTCAAGCCGCGCATGAGAGCGTAGTCGCCGATGCGCACGAACTGGTGCACGACGCAGTTGCCGGAAATAAAGACGTTGTTGCCCACTTCGACATGGCCTCCGAGGAGCGCTCCGTTGGCCAGCACGACCTGGTCCCCGAGCTTGCAATTGTGGCCGACATGCGCGGTCGCCATCAAAAAGTTCCGATTGCCGATGATAGTTGACGAGCCCGGCGTCGTGCCGCGATGAACTTGCACATGTTCGCGGAAGATGTTGTGGTCGCCGACCCGCAGATAGGTCTTGTCTCCTTTGTACGCTTTGTCCTGCGGCGCACCGCCCAGGATCGCACCCGGATGGATTTCGTTGTTTTCGCCGATCTCAGTCCAGCCGGTGAGAAATGCATGGGCCATGATGCGAGTGAGGCGACGGATCTTGACCGCGCCCTCTATCACCACGTAGGGACCAATCTCAACCTCAGAGTCGATCTCGGCTTTGGGGTCGATCACGGCTGTCGGATGAATGCGCATGAATCTTCGGCCGGCTCAGTGATAGGACTTGTGATCGTCCTCCTCCTCATCCCCATCGGCGCCCGACTCCAACTGCCGCCCCGGGATCCGGTACCTTCCGTCAATCCAAGCACCAAGATCGATGAGATGGCAGCGCTTGGAGCAGAACGGCCGATATGGATTGTCGTCCCAGGGTGTCTCTCTCCGGCAATTCGGGCATTTCACTCTTCGCGGCATATCAACTCTCAAGTGTCGAGCGTGGTCGGAGCAAAGAGTTCCTCCACTGCGAGTTTCTTTTCCATCAATCCCTGGTCGAGAGAGTATTCCATGAAACGCTCCAGGTTCGCCCTGTTCTTCGCCACTCCCTGAGGCCATGGGTCCGTACCGAATGCCTCGCGCTCCTCCTCGAAAAGATGTCTGCCCCAGACGAATCGGGACCAGTTCGGGTCATCATAGTAACGCGCGCTGGCTTCCTTGGCTTTCTCAAATACGGCCGTGATGCTTTGCGCCAACCATGGGTTTCTTGCCAAGACCTCCTCCTTGAAGGCAACCACATGCATGATGGGGTAATAGCCATTCTTGCGAAAGTATTTGATCTCCTCGCTTTTCGCGTCCACGAACAGCCGACGAACCTTTTCTGAACCGCGCAGAACTTCAGCGGGCGGATGGGGTATCATCAAAGCGTCGATTTCTCCGCTCTCCAACATCGGGCCCATCTTTTTCCCCGGCGCAGCCAGCATCATGTTGACCCCCTGTATCGGCTTGATCGGGACCGCTTCGTCTTTGGCAAGGATCCAATTAATTTTGCGCCACGGAACATTGTATTCCGACTGCAGGTCTCCCTTTGCCAGCACCGACAGCGTTACTTGAAACGTATTGAGCCCTACTTTGCGACCGATCAAGTCCTGGGGAGATTGAATACCCGCCTGCGTGTTCACCCACATTTGCGACAGGCTGAAGAGCCTTCGGGGAAAAACCGGAATTGCGGTAAAGGGCATGCCTCGGCTCTTGGCGATCAGATAGGACGACAGGGACAGCTCGCAAATATCGAACTCTCCCTTTTGTAACATGCGCTCGTGGCGGTCCTCGCCGTCCTTGAGAGGGTGGGACTGGCCGACTTGCAGGACTCGAAGATCGACGCCTTCCGCCTGCACCGATCCGTCGAAAATGGGAATATGCCGGTCGTAGTGGGATAGAGCCATCGTTAAACTTAGATTTGCCATATGCTGTGCCTCTCGCGATGAGTAGATTCGAGACCGTTTCCAGTTTTGCTTACCGATTTTCTTGCGCGTTGTCCACACCTTGGCTTGTGCATCCATCGCGGCGTTAATCGAAAAGGAAAGACCAGGCAGTCGCAATTCAAAACTCATTGCACCGCAATCTCCGGCGGGGAAACGGTGACAGTCGACCCCTTGCCCTCAAGCACAAACTGACCGTGTTCGAGAAACTGCAGGGGCGTCTCGAACTGGCGCGGCCGCTTGGATATTCCGGCCAACATCAACGCCGCAGGAGCTTCCAAGCCATAAAGAGGAAAGTCTGCCTTTACGGTACTCATCTTTTTCTTGTCTCCTTAACGCTGCATTCCGGCTCCGTTGAAATAACAATTTCAGTGTGGTGTTATGAGCTGCACTCACGTGACCATGCTCCCGATTGTAAAGTTCTTATTGTTTCGAAACATTGCGGAAGGAGAAAATCCATGAAGCGATATTTGTTTTGGATGATGGGTTTGGTTGTGATCCTGGGCAGCATGGCGTCGGCAGGTCGCGCCTTAGGTGGCCCACTGGACGACCTGGTGGCAGCGGCCAAGAAAGAGGGTGTCCTGGAGTTCTATGCGTCATCGACTCTGAGGCCCCAGGGAGCGGCGGCGGTCGCCGAGGCATTCAACAAAACTTACGGCCTCAATATTCGAGTCAATTATCACCCGTCCCAGAACATGAGCAAGAATGTCGCCACGGTCATAAGTCAAGCGGCCTCCGGAGTCGCTCCGGAATGGGACGCCATGGTGGTGACCGACGCGCATCATGCAAGCCTGTGGAAAAAGAAGCTTCACCAGACATTCGACTACACGAAGTTTGGCGTAAACCCTAAATTGGTCAGTTACGACAACGGGGTTGTTTCTGTTGCCAACCAAATCTGTCTTCCCACTTATAACAAGAAAATATTGCCGGCCAAAGATGTCCCGAAGCGTTGGGAAGATTTGCTGGACCCCAAGTGGAAAGGCAAGCTGGCTGTGACCACGGCGACGCACCACTTCTCCCGTCTGGCCGTGGGCGCGTGGGGCGAAGAAAAAACCACAAAATATGTCCAGGCGCTGGCGAAACAGGACTTGAACTTGGGGCGAATGACTGAGGCCTACACGCGTCTGCTTCTCGGGGAGGTATTGCTCACTTTCACACTGCACAACGGCTTTATCTTCCGAGCGCAGCGGGAAGGCGCGCCCATAGTCTTTGCCAATATCGAGCCCGTGATCGCTCCGGCGGAGCAAATCGGCGTCCTCAAAGGTGCGCGCCATCCCAATGCGGGTCATCTGTTCTCGATCTTCCTCACTTCACCGGCAGCCCAGAAGATCTGGGATCAGTACCTCGACATGAGTTCTGCGCTGATACCCGGCACGGAGACGTATAAAGAACTCCAGGGGAAGCAGGCTCTGATCATGACGCAGGATCAAGCGGATACGGTGGACAGGCTGGCCCACGTGTATTCGAAAATGCTTGGCTTCGAGCGCTAAGACCACGGCGAACATCGATGCGCGGGTAGGAGGCATGGGGTTCATTTCAGTCCATGGCAGCGCGCGGTGTGTTAAAAAGGTACTTGGAAAGCAGGCGCGGGAGCGCGAATTTTTTCGCGGCGACGCTGCTTGCGCTCCTCGTCGTGATCGTCGGCGTGCCGGTGCTCATGGTTCTCATCATGAGCCTGCGGACCGGCCTGCCGGCCGAAGGCGGGCCGCTCACCCTAGATAACTTCGCCAGGGCCTATCTTGATCCTTTCACCTACGAGGTACTCCTCAATACACTCCTGTTTGCCACCGGTACGGTATTGGTAACGATGCTTTTCGCCGTTCCGTTGGTTTGGCTGCTCACCCGCACCGACCTGCCGTTTAAGAAATCCATCTACGTTCTGTTGACGGTAGGGATCTTGATCCCGGTGTTTCTCCGGACCATGGCTTGGATCCTGCTCCTGAGTCCGCGCATCGGGTTGCTAAACCTGTGGATCAAGAATGCCTTCGCCCTCGCCGAGGCGCCGCTGAGCCTTTACAACATTCCTGGCATGGCCTTCATCCAGGGTGTCTCCTTCGTTCCCTCGGCATTTTTCATGATCGCCGCCGCGTATCAAACCATGGACCCGGCCCTTGAGGAGGCCGCTTATACCTCAGGGGTCGGCAAGTTCAGGACGTTTCTCAAAATCAACATCCCGATTACGCTTCCCGCGATCGTAGCTGTGGTCGTCTATCTGTTCATGACAGCAGTCGCGGTGTTTGAGGTCCCCGCCATTATCGGGCTCCCGGCCCGAATCTTGGTGCTCAGTTCCCTCATGTACACGGCAATCAATCCACCCGTGGGCCTTCCCAATTACGGTCTCGCCGGCGCGTACGGCGCCATGATGCTAGTCACCGGTCTAACCTTCGCCTATTTTTACGTCCGGCTCATCAAGCGCGGAACCAAATATGCCGTCATTACGGGTCGCGGCTACCGCCCGAAAGAGATTGCACTCGGAAAGTGGCGCTGGCCGGCGCTGCTATTTGTATTCATTTACCTGTCCATGGAGGTCTTCGTTCCTTTTTTGGTCTTGCTCTGGACCTCGCTTTTGCCTTACCTGCAGCTCCCCTCGGTCGCCGCGCTTTCGAGCATCAGCCTCAATAAATACTATGCGATAACGGACTATCTCGAATTGACCCCGCTACTGAATACGTTGATTCTGTTGCTCGGTGTTCCCTCCATCGCAATGCTTCTGAGCGTGCTCGTATCGTGGGTGGTGATTCGCACGCAGGTGCGGTTCCGAGGCATCCTCGACACTCTGGCCTTTCTGCCCCACGCGATGCCCAGCATTCTTCTTGCCGTGGGTCTCGGCTACCTCGCCCTCGCGTATCATAAAGCGTTTCCCTTATACGGCACGATTTTCATCATCATGCTCGCCCAGGTTATCAACTGGATTGCTTACGGCACGCGAACGAGCAACAGCGTGATGATTCAAGTGCACCGGGAGTTGGAGGAGGCGGGCCGAGTCTGCGGCGCCACGACGCCGCGCGTCATCGGCCGCATCGTGCTGCCGCTGATCGCTGCGGGTATATTTAACAGCTGGATCTGGATCGGTATGCTGTCGTACCGTGAAGTGACCATGGCGCTGACATTGTATACCCGCAACAACGCCGTGGTATCTACCGTGGTATGGCAGTTCTGGAGCAACGGGTACATCCCGGAAGTCGCGGCTTTAGGGGTACTCCTGGTCCTGTCTGCGCTGGTTGTTGTCGGCGGCCTCAAACTGGCATTTCCACGGTTGGGGGAGATAGGCTCCAGCAGTTAAGTCGCGCGGCGAGGCAACATGGACACAATTCGGTTCGTCGACACCACCATCCGCGACGGTCATCAGAGCCTGTGGGCGGAAAACATGACCACGGGCATGATGCTGCCCATCGCAAAGAATTTGGACAACGCGGGATTTGAAGGAATCGAACTGATCGCGGGTTCACATCTCAAAAAAACCGTGCGCGAACTCAAGGAAGATCCCTGGGAGCGCGTACGGCTTGTAACGAAGGAAATCACAAAGACACCGCTCCGGGTTATCGCGGGCCCGGTCAACAGCTTCGAGTACAATCCGCCCTCCATGTTTCGTCTTTTCATGGAACGCATGGCGGCCTATGGCGTCCGCGAGGCGCGCACCTCGGACGAATGGAACGACCTTGAAAGCTGGAAGTTCCGAGCTGGCGTCGCGCACTCCCTCGGTATTCGGGTTATCCTGAACCTCATCTATTCGGTCTCACCGAAGCACACCGACGAGTACTATGCCGAACGAACCCGCCAGGCCGCATCGCTCAAGCCCTACCGCCTGTGTCTCAAGGACCCCGGGGGATTGCTGACACCGGAACGGATGCAATCGCTGGTGCCGGTCATCTTTGAGAATGCCAAGGGCATACCCGTGGAACTTCACACTCACTGCACCACCGGACTCGGTCCGCTCTGTTGTCTCGAAGGCATTAAACTGGGAATTCGTTCGATCAATACCGCTTTGCCCCCGCTCGCCGACGATTCTTCCAATCCCTCACTGTTCAATGTCGCCAGGAACGCGCGCGCCCTGGGCTATGCCACGGCGATCGACGAAGAGGCGCTTAAGCCCGTTTCCAAACATTTTACGGCCATCGCCAAGCGCGAAGGCTTCACCATCGGCGCGCCGGTGGAATACGACTACTCGCAGTACCTACACCAGGTGCCCGGCGGCATGCTGTCGAATTTGCGCCACCAACTGCGCAGAGTGGGGCTCGAGCACAAGTTTCCCGAGGCGCTGGAAGAAGCGATTCGCGTGCGCGCGGAGTTCGGCTATCCCATCATGGTGACGCCTTTATCGCAATTCGTGGGCAGCCAGGCCGCCATCAACGTCATTGTCGGCGAGCGCTACAAAGAGGTCACGGACCAGACGATCAAATTTGCGCTCGGTCATTGCGGCGCGGAAGGAGCCCGCGACATGTACGCCGATGCGAAGGGTAAAATCCTCGACCGGCCCCGCGCCAGGGAATGGGCCGAGTGGCAACCCGATGACCCGACCGCGGATGACATGCGGCGCAGACTCGGCGCGGAAGGCGTCTCCGATGAAGAGCTTCTGCTGCGCTGGATCGTCGGCAAGGAAGACATCGAGACTATGCGCGCAAACCCCCGGCCGTTGGAATATCTAAACGCCGAGCAGCCGCTGGTGAATCTGCTGCAAGAACTGTCCAAACGCAAGAATTACGCCCACATCCAGCTTCAAAGACCAGGATTCTCAATCACCTTGGAAAAGAGAGGCGGCGCTCCAACCTCCTCATCGCGATGATTCAAGGACGATTGTTAATCCACTGCAATTCGCCCTGCCCCTCTTTCTTGTGCCGCTTTTCTTTTTCTCTGCTCGGCTTGACTTAAAAGTTTAAAATCGAATAACGTCAAGAAGTACGACTTTAGGCCTATTGCTGAGGATTTCGTGCACAAGAGCCTCTGAGTCTGCAATTATCGAAGGGCTACCGATCCATTTATGATTCCTGATGCCGCTCTTAACGCTCTGCTAACTTTAATCACAGATCCTATGCGCCTCATGTTTGTTTTCTTTGGCGTCCTGATGGGGCTCGCTCTGGGGGCGATGCCGGGTCTCGGCGGGCTCGTCGGTCTTGCAATCTTATTGCCGTTTACATTCGACATGGATCCCTTCCAGGCCTTCGCCATCATGATCGGACTGATCTCCGTCACCAGTACTTCGGATACCATTCCCTCGGTTCTCTTCGGAGTTCCCGGCACCTCAGCGTCGCAGGCGACCATTATGGACGGACACCCCATGGCAAAAAAGGGGGAAGCCGGCAGGGCCTTCGGGGCTGCCTATATGGCTTCTTTGATGGGTGGTTTGTTTGGTGCTCTATTACTCGCAGTGTCGATACCCGTGCTTCGTCCCATTGTGTTGGCATTTGGTTCTCCCGAATTCTTCATGATGGGGCTACTCGGCATTTCCATGGTGGCGGTACTGAGCGGCAATGCCCCGTTGAGAGGGTTGATCGCCGGCGCCCTTGGTTTGGCCGTCGGCATGGTAGGAATGGACCCTCAGACCGGTGTCATCCGTTGGGCATGGGACGCCCTTTATCTCTGGGACGGCGTACCGCTTGTCCCCGTTGCGTTGGGCATATTTGCCATCCCGGAGATTGTCGATCTCGTAATCAAAGGTACAAGCATCGCCGACGTGCCCAAAGAAGCGATGAAAGGTGTGACTGCCGGTATTAGAGATGCCTTCCGTCACTTGTTCCTCGTGTTGCGCTGCAGCGCCGTCGGGGTCTGGGTCGGAGCCACGCCCGGTCTCGGCGCCTCGGTGGTCGACTGGTTTGCATACGGCCATGCGATTCAATCGGAGAAGGGCGCTTCCGAGACCTTCGGCACAGGGGATGTGCGCGGAGTGATCGCCCCGGAAAGCGCCAACAACGCCAAAGAGGGCGGCGCGCTCATACCGACCATCGTCTTCGGGGTTCCCGGCAGCGCGTCCATGGCGCTTTTGTTGGGAGCGATGACAATCCAGGGATTGGCGCCGGGCTCCGCGATGCTTACGAAGCACCTCGATGTGACTTTCACCATGATCTGGAGCCTTGCCGTCGCCAATATCTTCGGCACCGGCCTTTGTCTGCTCTTTACCAACCAACTCGCCAAGATTGCGCTTGTAAGAATCCAGTTGGTGGCGCCGATCGTCATCGGCATCGTCTTTGTGGCGTCGTTTCAGGCGACAAGCCACCTTGGCGATCTGTGGTCCCTGCTTATCTTCTCCCTCTTAGGCTGGTTCATGAAGCGGTTCGGCTGGCCGAGGCCGCCGGTGATTCTCGGCCTGGTGCTGAGCAGTATTATCGAGAACTATCTCTATATTTCAGTGAGCCGATACGGTTTCAACTGGATGTTACACCCCATCGTTATCGGCATCGCGGTCCTGATCGCAATCAGCCTTATCTTCGGTTTTCGTTCGGCGGCGAGAAACCGTAACGGAAGAAAACAACGCGGCAAGATGCCCCTCACGTTCAGATTCCATCCGAGATCCCTATTCACACTGATGGTTCTCGCTGTCGTCGCGTTTGGCGTTTATAGCGCTTCCGAATGGCAGATTCAGGCTCGTTTATTTCCCTGGGTCATCGGCATCCCCGCGCTCTTTTTCTGTTTCTGCCAACTTATTGCCGACTTTTTCGAGCGCAGAGGAGCCGACGAAACGGAAGATCTCCGCGGAATGATGGATCTCCCCGTGGATCGAAGCGTCCCCACATCCGTTGTCGTTAGCCGGGCCGTCAACAGCCTTCTCTGGATTGTCGGTCTGTTCGCCGGCATTTGGCTGATCGGCTTCGTCATCAGCATCCCGCTCTTTGTTCTGCTCTATCTCAAATTCCAGGCGGGGGAGCCGTTCAAGGTAGGGCTGGTTTCCGGCGCTACACTGGCTCTGCTGATAATCGGCGTTTTTCATCTTGTGCTCCATGTTCCTTGGGCTGAAGGCGTTTTCCCGCAGCCGGAGGAATGGATCCTCGGCGGAGTGGAAGGTTTGTGGGACTGGGTCATGTAAAGTCGGCCCCGCAAAAGTGTGGATTGGTCTCAATAATTACGTATCATTTGGCAAAAAACAGGTTTGGCGAAACCTAATTCGCGTGCCGCCACAATAATCTTTGAAGGAGGGACAGTATGAGTTTAATAAGTGTGAAGCGGACCTCGTTACTATGGCTTTCATCCGTGATGGTTTTGAGTTGCGTGCTCGGTGCGCTGCCGAGCAGTGCTTTCGGGGCATCGCAAATCAAACGTATTCGCATCCTGATAGGATATACACCGGCCGGTGGTCACGACCTGGAAGCGCGGGTAATCGGCCGCCACCTGCCCAAGTACATGCCGGGAAACCCGACCGTGATCGTGCAAAACATGCCCGGGGCGGGAGGCATGATTATGGGAGCCTATATCTACAATCGCGTCAAACCCAGAGCCGACGCCGTGACGGCTGGCATTTTCGGCGGTTCGCACCTTCAGGCCGCCGTTATCGGCAAAGGTGTTGAGTACGATCTCAGCAACATGCCGATTGTCTGGGCAGTCAGGGGAGTCAGGGTCGGAATCATTCGCGACTTCTTGAACGCCAAGTCGGCCAAGGATTTGACTAAAATTGACCCATCAAAGATTACGGTTTCCGGCCGTTCCAAGACGGATTCCTCTTGTGTCATGGGCAGTATGGCCATGACGCTCTTGGGCATTGAAAAGTTCAACCCCGTTTGCGCATACGCGGGAACCGCTGTGATCCGCGGCGCAATGGAACGAGGAGAGGCAAGTTTCTTCGATGCCAGCGACGCCCATTTTGTCGGTAACGGCGCCTTCGTCGAGCTGTACAAAAAGGGCAAAGTCTTGCAGGTATGGCAGGCGGGACGCATGACCGAAGACGGCAAGATCGTCCGCTCTCCGACGGTCAGAGAGGATACGCCGACTTTTCTGGAAGCTTACCGGGACACGCACGGCAAAGATCCCTCTGGGCCATTATGGGATGCATTTCGGACGCTCTATAACAACGTGCATGGCTCCTTGAACCGGACTCTCGTCATGCCGCCGAACACGCCGAGCGATCAGGTTGACCTGCTGCGCAAGTCAATCGCTAGCATGTCCGACGACCCAGCCTTCGTTCGTGATTGGGAGAAGATTTTCGGCCAGAAGTTTTCCGGTTCAAGATTATCCGCGCTCGAGGCCGAAAAGATCAAAGACGACTTTATGAAGCCGGCCGAGTGGCAGGACAAGCTGCGAAGTTTTCTCAATCTCTAGCATACGCGTAAAAAATCGCCGCCGCTGGCCTGGATCAGCCAGCGGCGGCGGCTCTTCGGAACTACCTCAGAGTTTACGGCGGGGAAACAACTTGACACTGATCGGCAATGAGACGCAAGAACTGTGCGTGGCACTTTTTACGCTTTCCCTTCCTGCCTTCCAGATCTCAGGGCGAAAAATTTCTTTTCGCTAGGCGGGTACGGTTTCCGTGTCCCTGGTGGGGGATATTTCGTAGACGCGTTGTGGGCGTATGCTCCAAGCCAGACAGGCTGCGATGAGCGCCATAATGCCACCCGCCAAAAAAGCGTAGTGATATTCCCCGGTCGAGACTCGGATGGCCCCGGCGGCGGTTGCCGCCACGGCGCCGCCAAGTTGGTGAAAGACGAAAATCCACCCATAGATGATGCCAATGGAGCGTTTGCCGAAGGTGTCAGAGGTGATGGCAATCGTTGGGGCGACGGTCGCAAACCAGTCAAGCCCGTAGACAACACCGAAAATAGCCAAGCCAGAGAAATCCGTAACAAAGGGTAAGATGAAAAGCGACAGACCCCTTAGCGCGAAGACAAGGGCAAGCCACTTCTTGGGTGACACGCGATCGATCATCCACCCAGACAAGGTCGTGCCAACGAAATTAAGCCCCCCCATCACCCCCACCGCAGCGGCAGCCGCAACTTCGGGAATACCACGGTCGATCGAGTGAGGAATGAGATGCGTTCCCACCAGCCCGTTAGCCGTTGCGCCACACACGAAATAACTCCCGGCCAAAAGCCAAAAGGTCGAGGTTCGAACGGCCCGCAGCAAGGGAACCCGCTCGGCATTTTCTGCCGATAAACCGGCCACGCCCCCGGAAGAAGACACTGGGGCCGCGCCGTAAGGGGCCAAGCCGACATCAGCCGGATCGTCCCGCATCCACAGAGCGATGAAAGGAATAAGAGCGAGCGCCACAGCCAGCAGAAGGTAAGAGCCCCCGCGCCATCCCACGGCCACGATCACGGACATCATGACGGGGAGAAAAATGAGCTGTCCCGTTGAGTTGGCGCTGTTGAGAATGCCGAGCACCAGGCCGCGCCGGGCGACAAACCAGCGATTGGCAACCGTCGCTGACAGGACGGATGCCGATCCGCCGGCTGCCAGTCCAATGATGCCTCCCCATAAGATTAGCAGGTGCCAGTACTCGCGCATGACGGTTGTTAAGCCGACGCCCACGGCCATGCACGCGAGGCTACCAAGCATCACGAACCTTGATCCATGGCGGTCGATAAGCCAACCGCTAATAGGCCCGGCGAGACCGTAAAGAAGTAGATTGATGCTTACCGCGAAGGCGATCTCCGCGCGGCTCCAGCCGAACTCCAATTCCAAGGGGTGGATGAAAACCGTCGGCGCCGAACGGATTCCGGCGGCGACCAGGGTGGTAAGAAAGCTAAGTGTTACGGCTACCCAACCGTAATGAAAGGACACCGGCAGGGGTAGCCGGGCTTTTGACGTAGCCTCAACGGGATTTTGCACTTTGTTTTAGATAGCCCGAATCCACGCGGAGCGCAATCTTTTGCCGGATTTAACGACACATCCTGAAGCCATCGACCCTCCGGCGTTAAGTTTCCAGGGCTTTAGTCAGCGGCATTGTGGACCTTTTGCGCCCTCACGGAGCGTCTTGAGTTCGCCGCAATCAGTGCGCGCCCACACAACGGTTATCTCTACCGCAGATGTAAGTCTCGACGGAAATCAACAATGTGCTCAAAATCAAATTAATGACAGCCTAAGAGGTAGAGTCAAAAACGGCAACGGCAGCCCTGGGCCCCCTTTGCGACTTGACCTCGCCATGCGCTTCGTGCTTTTCATGATCTCAGGACTCTGGTCATGGATAATTTCACGTTCTGGGTCGTATTTATTTTCGCAGCCATCACCTTTTACCGCTTGTGGTCACGGTACGGGACTACTCCCAAGGCGAGGGTGGCTGCAATGCTCAGGCGCTACCACGCTCTGGAAAGAAGGGGGCTTTCGGAGCAGGAGTGCCTATTGCAACTCCTTTACATGGGCCGGGGCTGGAGGAATCTGCCGCACCCGTTTCTGGTTGAACTCGTATCTCGTTTGCGTTCCAAAGAAGACATCATGCGGTTCATCTCCGTTTCCGAGGAATATCGCTACCTGCGCGATCATTATCCAGCAATCGCGCAGGGAACCGATCTGGAAGCGGCGATGGCCGAAGTGGCGTGCCTGTTCGCGAACTTCGGTTCCCGGTTGCACGCCGAGGGGCGTTTTAAAGAAGCGGAGTTTGTGCAGAAGCTTGCGCTGTTATTGCAGCCGCACCAGTACTTCACCACTCTCCCGCTGGCGGCAACCTATCACGAGACGGGGCGCCATGCCGACGCGCTCCCGCTGTTTGAAAGGGGGCTGGCTCACGTCAAGAAATTTACCGAAGACACGAATCACCGGGACTCTCCTTTGTCCCCCGCGAAGTGCTTGGGCGCCGACACAGAGATCACCAAACTGCAAAAGAGCTATAGAAAAATGTATGCAGATTGCCGCAAGGCGCTTGAATCGAATTAGGCTCGTACACCATCAACTCCGCCCTCGAAACACTCTTGTAGGGCCGAACAAATTACGGTCGCAAAGCAGTCTGCTGTCGCGCCGGCCGAATCGGTTCTGAACCCCGCTGCGTGTCAGCTTCTAGCGTCAACTCGACGGCCGGCTTTTTGCACTAACCCTTTCCCATGATTTTCTTGATCCGCGTAATGATTTCTTCGGGCTGGTCCATGATTTTCTGCGTTACGTCATCAAGCTCCTCTCCTGTCGAAGGGGCCATGTCCATTTTACCCTTCTCCGCCTCGGACATCAGCTCGGGATCCTTCATGGCTTTAACATGTGCCTCCCGGAGTATGCGCACTTGTTCCGCTGGGGTTTCAGGATGAACGAACAAAGGGCTGCCGAATTCCGTAGCTCCCAGTAGAGCCTCGACCACTCTTCGGCTTTTTTCCGGCGTCTGGTGTTTATCCATGAGTTCGTGGATGGTAGGGACATCCGGCGCCCTCGGGTCTCTCTTTTTGGCGGTTTGAACGAGGAGGCGCACGAACCCCTTCTTGCGCCAGCTGCCGAAAGGCTCCCGGCCAAAAAACGGATCGATGCTCAGTGCCCGGCAGACGATTTCCCCTCTTTCCGCCGCCAGGTCTATTTCTGCTCCCCCGGGATAGCCCAACACGGAACCGAACTTTAGTTTCAAGGCTTCCTCCAGGATTCTGAGAGTCAGATAGCCCTGGCTTGCCGTGCCGGTCTCGCCGCATTTTGGCGGTTCCTTTGCCTGCATGACATCTTCAATTGACTTGAAGGGTGCGTCCGCGCGTATGTAGACAACCTGATGCCTCTTATCCTGGGTCCCGATCCACTTGAATTTCCGTACATCGAACTGGGCCTCTTTGCGTCCGACCAGTTGGTCCATATAAACGCTGGCGCTGGGCATTCCAATGGTCAGGCCATCGGGCTGCGCCACCCCGTATACGTAATTCGTTGCGATGACCGATCCCGCCCCGGGCATGTTCTGAACGATCATCTCGGGGTTCCCCGGGATATGTTTGTTGATGTGGCGGGCAACGGTACGCGCCCAGCGGTCATAAAAGCCGCCCGGACTAAAGCCCACGATGATTCTAATGGTCTTGCCTTGGTAATAAGGCTCCTGAGAATATACGGGACTATTGACAAAAACGACGCCCAAAGAGAGTAACGACAGAAGAACAACGCCTCGAGCCCCTAACCTTTTTTGTAGCTGGCAGGATAGGAAGGGCAGTTTCATAGGTCACCTCCGGTTTGACGCATTTAGATTCACGGTTAATGCAAACAATTTGTATTCAGGGGAAGCGGATCATTACTTCGCTCCATGCGGGGCGCCGGACTGGGTGCCAAGACGTGAAGCACTCGCGCATGCGGTAGAGCCTATAGGTAACTTTCCCCTCTTAGCGAGAGCCTATCGAAGGAGTGTTCTTTAAGTCAACTGCAGGTCAGCCGGCAACCGCTGCATGCGAAGGAACTCTCCAACCGAGATTTGTTCGAGCCACAAGCTTGGTATAGGTTGATATATATTCGCATTTGCAATATATATGCAATCATGAATGATGCGCGCTGACACCAGAAGCCTGTTATCGACGGATGGTAAGTTTCACGAACGTACGCCGATGCGAGATGGTATCGAGTCGTGGCTCTGGCCTGACAGCAGCGTTTCGACCCGCTTTTGTACGGATTCAGCGCAGAGTCACCCCGCGAGGCGAACCGTAAACACTTCGCCCGCAGACAACTGCTTGGGACGTTTCCGAGACGTTCGTGCTGTACTCAACGCCGGCGTTAGACCAGCACCAAGATTAAGAAGAAGAAAATAGTCATGGCTGGGAAGAAAAAGGAAACCCTTTCGACTGCGAGCGAATTTCCGGTTGCCGACAATCAGAATTCACTGACCGCGGGAGCCCGGGGGCCGATCCTGGTTCATGACTGGCAGCTTTTTGAGAAACACACTCATTCTACCCGCGAGCGCGTCCCCGAACGCATCGTTCACGCCAAGGGCTCCGCCGCCTACGTCACACTCAACATCACCAGCGATATTGCGCAGCATTCCAAAGCCAACTGGTAAGGTGGGAACCGAAACATGCTAAGTAACTAAAGCAACGCAGCGAGTAAATCCAAACCACGAAAGGAGAAAATTTATGACTGACAGTAACAAGTGCCCGTTCAATCACATCGCCGGCGTCGGCAGGACGAACCGCGACTGGTGGCCGAACCAGGTGCGGCTGGAACTGCTGCACCAGCATTCGGCTAAGTCCGACCCGATGGGCGTAAACTTCGACTACGCGAAGGAATTCAAGAGCCTCGACTACAAGGCGCTGAAGAAGGACCTGGTCAAGCTGATGACCGACTCGCAGGAGTGGTGGCCGGCGGACTTCGGCCACTACGGGCCGCAATTCATCCGCATGGCCTGGCACGCCGCCGGGACTTACCGCATTACAGACGGCCGCGGCGGCGGCGGCCGGGGCCAGCAGCGCTTCGCCCCGCTCAACAGTTGGCCCGATAACGTCAACATCGACAAGTCGCGCCGCCTGCTGTGGCCGATCAAGCAGAAGTATGGTCGAAAGATCTCCTGGGCCGACCTGATCGTCCTGGCCGGCAATGTCGCGCTAG
>JBFJNS010000001.1:0-26879 GCA_041618055.1 Binatia bacterium | reverse complement strand
TTCCCCAGAACGACAATGATCGAACTCCCTGGAGTTGCATCGGACGCTATCGAGGCAACCAACAAGCTCTGGGATATATTCGACAAGTACCTAGCCACCGAATACGAGCGGGTAAAAGTCCTTGCTGTTTGGGGAAATGACGGGCCCATCCTGATGACGAAAGATAAGCCAATCCGCAAGGTCGAGGACATTAAGGGCATGAAGATGCGCGTGCCGTCGAAGGATCAAGCCGACCTGATTGCAGCCTTAGGCGCTACCCCCGTATCCCTACCGGCCAGCGAGATGTACCGTGCCCTTAGCACCGGCGTCGTGGATGCCCTTATGGTTCCTCCCACCGTCATTACATCGTTCAAAATCGGGGAGGTGGCCAAATACTATACGATTGGGCTTGTCTTTGGGCGGTCGCCTTTTTTTCTCGCGATGAACAAAAGAGCCTACGAGAGCCTGTCGAGTCCACACAAGGCCGTCATCGACAAGACTACCGGTCGTGAACTGAGCCTTATGGGTGCCAGAGTCTACGAAAGGGAGGGCGCGGAGGATCTCGATGGCGTTCGCAAGAGCGCGAAGCACGAGGTGATTGTGCTATCGCCCGACGAGGTGAAAAAGGGGAACTCGCTACTGATCAAAGCGAGGGATAAGATCGTGGCGAACTTCGAAAAAGAAGGCGTTCCGGCAAGAGCCATACTGGCTGCAATGGGCGCCGCCAACTGAGAGGGCCGTGGACAAGCGCCCTGACCGGCTCGATAGGATTGTCAGCAGCGCGGTTCGCTTATGCGCTTACATCAGCGGAATCGCTCTCTTCTGGTTGATGGGTCTTACCGTCGTCGCCGTGATCATGCGCTATGTTTTCAACGCGCCTATTCTAGGAGGGCAGGATTTATCCGAAGTCAGCTTGATCGTCGTCGTTTTCCCCGCCCTGGCCTACTGCGGCTGGACCGGGGGGCACGTCGCACTCGACGTGGTCGCCTCCAGATTGAAGCCTCGCACACTGCTGTGGTCGGATCGCGTCGTGCACACGGTTTCCGGTCTTTTGTTCTCTTATATCGCCTGGCAAACCTGGAGGCGCGGCCTCGATGCGTATCGTTACGGGGAGGCCTCAAACCTCATTGAAATACCGCGGTCGCCGTTCTTCTTCATCATTGCGATAGGCGCTGGGCTCTACGCCCTGGTTCTTTTTGTGCAAGCGCTCCGAGCCTCTCGCCCCCGGCCGGGGGCAAAACACCCATGACACCGACGGCCCTCGGCATCGCCGGTTTTGCGGGGCTTCTTTTCCTTCTCGCGCTCCGCATGCCGGTCGGCATCGCCATGCTACTGGTCGGCTTCGTTGGCTTCGGCTTCGCCAACGGCTGGACGGCGGCTCTTGCTCTCCTCGCCACCGAGCCGTTCGTCGTTTCCTCCAACTACGAGCTGATCGTTATCCCCCTCTTTATCTTTATGGGAAATCTAGCCACTGTTTCGGGGATGAGCCGCGATCTATACGCCGCCGCCTACGCCTGGGTTGGCCACTGGCGCGGTGGCCTCGCTTCGGCCACGATCGCCGCCTGTTCCGGTTTCGCCGCGCTATCCGGATCATCCGTTGCTTCCGCACTGACAATGGGCCAGGTGGCCTTGCCGGAAATGCGCCGCTACAAGTATGATGCCCGTCTCGCCACCGGTTGTGTAGCTGCTGGAGGGACGCTGGGTATTCTGATCCCGCCCAGCACCGGCTTTGTCATCTACGCGATCTTAACGCAAGAATCCATCGGCCGGCTTTTTCTGGCAGGCGTGTTGCCCGGGCTCCTCCTGACCGCTCTTTTTATTCTGGCTATCTATATTCAGACCCGCATCAAGCCCGAGCTCGGTCCCGCGGGGCCGGCGACCCATTGGCTCGATAAGCTGAGGGCGACACGGCAGGCAGGCTTCATGATCGGTATCGTGATTATTACGATTGGCGGGATCTACGCCGGCCTGTTTACACCCACGGAAGCTGCGGGCATCGGTGCTTGTCTAGCCTTTCTGCTCACCTTGTTTCGGGGAAAGTTTACGCTGGATGTGCTCTCGACTATTTTACTGCAAGCAGTTCGCACCACCGCCCTTGTCTTCCTCATCCTGATCGGGGCCTTTATCTTCAGTCCCTTCCTTGCCCTGACCCACGTCTCGGCCAACTTAATCGAGGCCCTGACCCATTTAGGTCTGTCGCCCTACGCAGTCCTGTTTTCCATCTTGCTCATCTACATCGTGCTCGGAATGTTCCTTGAGGGCTTCGCTATGCTGGTACTGACGATTCCAATCGTGCACCCGTTGATTCTGGCCTTGGGGTTCGACCCGATTTGGTTCGGCGTGCTGGTTGTGATCGTTCTCGAGATGGGGCTAATCAGTCCTCCCGTGGGAGTAAACGTCTACGTCGTCAAGGGAGTCGCCGAAAACGTTTCCATGGGCGACATCTTCCTGGGTATCCTTCCCTTCTGGATTGCGATGGGCGTGGGACTCGTGGTTCTAGTTGTATTCCCGCAAATAGCTCTGGTCCTGCCGAACAGCATGATTCGCTGAGCCATGACAAGTCTGGGATTGCCGTACAAACCGGTGAAAACCGAGCTTTAGGGCGGCTCTTGCCTATAGGACCAGCGGCTCTCCGTTCAGTGCGACCGACGTCTTGACCGGGACCGGATTGACGAGCGACTGAAGGGTGAAGCAGGTCTGCTCGCCCATTTTGATCAGGTGGCGGATCTTCTCCGCTGGCTCGCTGGACTCGACTTCAATCTGCGTCTCAAGTCCGATGGCGCCGCCTCGTAATGTCCCTTGGAGAGCAGAACCCTTCATGAAGAACCGTGTGACCTGTTTGAGCCGGATTGACTGAACGTTAAGCTTCGCGATTGTCCCGAACCGGGACAGTTGGGTTAACATTCAAAATGCGATGCCGGCGCTGAAGTAGGCAAGGGGCGGTGGTGCGGTATCCTCGCCTGCAAGATAGGCTCCTTCGTCGCATATGATAGAAAACGTGCTACCTTCGGGTTGTTCAAGAGTGACGACGGCTCGCTTTTTCATGCCGTCCAGACTTTCAGCCTCGATGGCCACGCGCAGTTCGCGGTCCTGATGCGGCTGAAGGCTGCCGGGGACCCCCCCCGCTCCAGGTTTGGCTGTCCGGGAAACCAGTTTTTTGACGATCTCTTCCATAGCTTCTCCTTTCAGAGGTTCAACGGCGTGGTCGGGGAAAGGCTAATCTTCAGAACGCAATGCTGCCGACTGAAAAACTGAGCTGGTCCTGCATCCCTGTTTGTAAAAAAGACTAGCCGATAAGGTTCTGTGATGTCAATTGTTGATGATCCTGAAATAGAGTGAGGCGGAGCCTCTATGCTTTGCAGATATCTTGCTATTAAGTGATTATGTGATTTATGAACGTCCGCTGATCCTTGATCCGGATCGATCTGCGGTTTGAGATGAGTCCCGGAACGATGACAAAAAAAGGAGGAGATCAAAGTGCCGTGGATTAAAGTTATCCCCGAGCATGAAGCCGAAGGCGAATTGAAAGAGGTTTACAGAAAGCTCGGCGAGCAGCGCAAAGGAGAAAAGCTCGTTCAGGAGCGCAACAAGGAAGCGGGAGGTCCGCCGGTGAGTCCGCCGATGTTGCACAGTCTTAATCCCAAGGCGATGTGGCATACGGCGGAGCTGATGTGGGAGATCATGCGCGGCGAGTCGCGCCTGACGACGGCCCAGCGCGAAATGATCGCTACGGTGACGTCCGCCACCCTCAACTGTCGGTTCTGAACGGTCGCCCACGCAGAGTTTCTGCGTCAAGAAGGCGGCGACGATCTAGCGGTAGAGCAGGTAAAATCCGATTGGCGGGAGATGAAGCTGACAGCAGCGGAATACGCGATGCTGGAGTATGCCGAGAAATTGACCTTGACTCCCAGCGCCATGACGGAGGCGGATATCCAAAAGCTGAGAGACGCAGGGTGGACCGACCGCGATATCCTCGACATTGTGCACGTCTGCGCGTACTTCAACTTCCGAGTGCGGGTGGTCGATGGTCTGGGATTAGAGCTCGGCAACTGGCAACTCGAACATGCGCGCGCAGGCGCGGAGCGGGCAGCCAAGTTGGCCGCGGAGAGGCGAATCAAAATGCCCCCGGACCTTTGGAAGGTGCGCTAGGCACTGGGATGACGGGAATCCCGTGATATAGGTGGGTGTGGTTTGGAATGCGTCATCGCGAAACTAAGAAAACATGACTTGAATGTGTCGAACATTATCTCTCGCCGAACAGAACTGTCATTACGGGCTTCGAAGCGACAAAGAGTTGGGTGCAAACTTGCATGAAAAGCGACCTATTCAAGATACATTTTTCCGCTAAGAAACGCGGCTGCGCATTAGAGTCGATTCTGCTGGTGTCGTGGCTGCTGGCCATGGGGATGGTCGACGTGGGGCGGGCTCGAAACGTCGATATCATCGACTTTTCTGAGGTTACCCCCCGCGGGGAAACCCTGAGTGAATTTTGGCATGGCACGGGAATAGACCATAACGGTATCGTTTACGTGGCCATAGGCAATGGAAAGGAAAGGTCTGGATTACCAGGCGATGTTCTAATCTTCTCGTATGACACAAAATCGGGGGAAAAGCGGTTTTTGAATTCCGTGCGCCAAATTCTCAGAGAAGAGAAGAACCTAGGGCCTAACGAGCACTGGCCGCATGCAGAGGGAGTTGCGAAAGTTCATTCGGATATTTTTGAGCACAACGGTAAGATGTATTTTTCCACACATGACCACCACTCACTGGAAAATATAGAAAAACACCGTGGTGGGCATTTCATCTCTTACGATCTTGCCACGGGAAAGTTTAACGATCTGAGCAAAAATGATTCCCGCGGAATTTCGATAGTCCATGAGGGGATCATCGCAATGAATATCCTGCGTGAAGAGGACAAACTGGTGGGGTGGACTTTTCCCAACGGCAACGTCTTACTGCATGATTTGAACACGGGGAGAACGACCAAATATGGACGCGGCCTGCCAGAAAACCAGCGATCAAACGTCGGCCGCGTGGTGATCGCGACAAACCAAGGCGATGTTTTTGCAGCATACGCTTACGGGGCCGCACCCGACTATCTGTTCAAACTTGACCGTAAGGCGGGCCGGCTTGTTCCCACAGACAGCCGATTCTCGAACGGGTTCTTTGTGGGCATGGCTGTAGCCTCAGGTGGAAAGACGATTTACTTAGCCAACACCATTGGTTTATTGTATCGTTTTAATGTCCGTGCCGAAAAATTGGAAGATTTGGGGTCAATCCTGACCAAAGAAAGAGTTGCCCGTGGTGAAACCGTACGACGGCTCGGCAATCTGACTCTATCCAGAGACGAACGCAAGCTCTTCACGATTCCCCGAACGACCAGCAGCGGAGACGGTGCCCTGCACCTGTACGAGTACGAAATTCAATCGGGCAAGAAAACAGAGCTGGGTGACTTGAGCTCGGTTCTGAGGGGTAGCAACTCTAGTGGAAACGGACTGATGGATGGCAGCGGTTATATGTATCTTCCGTTTTCCATTCGCAGCAACAGAGCAAATGAGAATCGAAGTTCAGGCCTCGTGAGGATCGATGTGAGAGATCGGGTGCGCGCTAGCATTGTTCCATAACTCCATCATCTCGGTTTCTATCTTGTTCCCAACGATATTCCGGTTCGCCGTGAGATATCGAGCAAATCATCCACCACCGGTTTAAGGAGCGGTATCCCTTCTTTGCTTCTTATCGCTTCCGCTTCCCTTTCGGGATCGCCGGGAATCAAAGGCCCGTTGGTGCCGGGCGCGGGTTTGGTTTTGCGAAAGACCCTGATCCACTCGTCGATCTGTTTCTTGAATTCGTTTTTGTCGATGAAGCCGTCGATCTGCATGGCGCCGAAAAAATGGCCGATGCCTTTGCCCACGCTGCGTTCAGGAATTTCCTGTCTCAAGGCGAAGGGCGGGGCGAACGGCCCCCAGTTGGCGCCGCTCAGGACGCAGCAAAGGATGTCAACCATGGCCGCCAGAGCGTATCCCTTGTGCCCGCCCATTTCTCTCTCGGAGCCGAGCGGGAGTTGAGCGCCTCCCTCGATCATATCCTGTGGCCTGGTGGTGGCGCGGCCGTGCCTATCGATGATCCATCCTTTGGGGATCTTCGTCCTGGCGCGCAGGGCAATTTCAATCTTGCCGTAAGCGACGGTGCTGGTCGCCATGTCGATCACAATGGCAGGCTCGGAGTAGCCCGGAAACGCGATGGCGAGGGGGTTGGTTCCAAGCATTCGTTCCGCTCCCCATAACGGCGCCACCAGCTTCGTGGAGTTGGTCATGGCCCAGCCGATGAGGTCTCTCTCCAGCGCCTTCAGGGGATAGTAGCCCGCAATGCCGAAATGGTTCGTGTTGGACACGCTCACCCAACCCGAGCCGAACTTCTCCGCCTTGTCCATGGCGATTTCGTTCGCTTTGGGACCGACTACGAGGCCCAAGCCGTTGTCGCCGTCGATGCTTGCCACGCTGGCCTTCTGGCGAACAATTTTGATGTTGGGCTTGGGATTGATTCGTCCTGACTCGAGCATGTCGAAATAGGTGTGCAGTCTTGCAACGCCGTGAGAGTCGATGCCCCTGAGATCGGACCTGGCCAAGACATCGGCGGCTTGGCGGGCGTCCGCTTCGGCAATGCCGAAATGCCTAAAAACTTCGGCAGAAAAAGTTTTGAGATCGTCGGAGCTGAAGATCCGGACTTGTTTATCTCTCTTCACGGTTTGCTGCTTCGAGTTCGGTGGAAAGTTACGCTTTCGCACAGGCTAACGAAAAGAGTGCCCAAGTGTCAATGTAAAGCGGCTGCGCTGCATTCTTAGCGCTTTCACCGCACTACACCTTGGAGTTCCGTCCCGTTGCTGGAGCAGCAATGATGAACTGGTACTGCCCCCTTGAGAGTTCGAGACTCCGCGTGAATTTCTTAAAGCAATCCCAGTTTTCGTTTAATGTCTTCGCGCAGGACCTTTTTGTCGTGCTTGCCGGCCTCGGTAAGCGGCAACGCGTCGACAAACTCGAAGCGCTCGGGAATGAGGAATTTCGAGGCTCCCCGGCTCTCCAGGAAGGCTTCGATCGCGGCAGGGGTTAGGTATTGTTTTTCCGGCACGGGCCGAACATACGCGCAGACCTTTTCCCCGAGGGCGGCATCCGGCATGCCGACCACCGCGGCATCCACAATGTCCGGGTGAGAGAGCAAAAGCCCCTCGATCTGAGCAGGGCTTATCTTTTCTCCGCCGCGGTTGATGAGATCTTTGATTCTTCCCGTGATTTTCAGGTTGCCCGAATGGTCTATTCTGGCCAGGTCGCCGGTCCTAAAGAACCCGTCGGGGGTAAAAGCTCTTCGGTTCTCCTCGGGATTATTCAGATAGCCGGCAAATATCCCGGGTCCTCTCGCCGCCAATTCGCCGTCGGTTTCCACAGGGAGCGCTTCACCCGCTTCGTCGAGAATCCTGATTTCATCCTGAGAACATACCGGCTTTCCCACTGTGGCGCAGATCGTTTCGAGATCATCGTCGAGCCGGGTGCGGCAGAGCAGTCCCTCACTCATACCGAATTCTTTGATATAGACAGAGTTGAGTTCCCGGCAAAATCTTTCTACCAGCTCCGGGGCGCTCGGCTCGCCCCCAGCCGAAATCTTTCGCAGCGACGTGAGATCGAAATCTCCCTTCTTGTCAAATTCCAGCACCCGATTGATCAAGCTGGGAACTGTTGGGAAGTAGGTGACTCTCTCCGCTTCGATGGACTGGCAGATATCCCCGGGACGGGTCGAGTCCAGCAGCACCAGTCGGTAGCCGACGAGCATGGCCCCGACGACGTTGAGCAGGGCAAGGTTGTGTCCGATCGGAACTACTAGCAGGCAAATATCTTCGACCTGCATGTCTCCCGCCCGATGAAGGTGGTAGACGTTGCTGAGATAGTCTTCATGAGTGCGGGGAATCGCCTTGGGCAAGCCGGTGGTCCCGCCCGAGGGCAAGATGTGCGCCAGGTCTGCCCGCTGAGGACTAATCACCGCCGTCGCCGGCTGATCTTTTCGAGCGTCGGTTCTACACAGCAATTCTTCGAGGCTAGCCGTGAAATTGCGGTTTTTGCCCTGACCCCGCACCGACACGATGTGCCTGAGTTGCGGGTTGTCAGCTTTCACCTCTCCGATCCATGAGCAATAATCCCCGCCTCTGTGCACGGACGGGACGAGCCACGCCGAGGCTTGCGTCAGGCGGCACAGATGTGAGACTTCCACCTTGCCGTAGCCCGATATGAGTAAGACTGGCGCGGCGCCGATTTTCTGTAGGGCGAAATAGGAGTAGACGAACTCCGCCCAGTTGGGCAGTTGGATCAAAACCCTATCCCCCTTGGTGATGCCCAGATCAAGGAAGGACGCGGCGAGGCGATGGATCCGCTCGCGGAGTTCCGCCCGAGTGAGCCGGCCCGTGTCGCCGACTAAAGCAATGCGGTCCGGCTGCTCGCCGGCTAAACGGTCCGGAAGATCACCAATGGTTAGCCCGAATCGAGGTTGGGACATACCCTTTGTGCTCGTCTTTGCTCGTCTGTGTGCAGCAGATTTACATGAAGCCATCGGCACGCCGTGGATCGGGAATTTCGACAACGAGTCGTTAATTTATTCGGCGCGATTACAAACTCACGTCTTCAGGTAATTCAGACGGCCGGGCAATGTCAGCCGAAAATGGATCAGGGGCGACCACGGCGCCTTCGGGCCAGCGGGAGCAGGTGACTTTTTCAAACCTGGAGTCCGCCTCGAGGCACCAGTTGCACGAAGTGCATCGGACAATGTCTTTGCTCCTTCCCTTTTTGGCTTTGAGCGGCCAGTCCGGATCGCAGAGCAGAGGGCGGCACAGCCCGATGATATCTGCGCCCCCTTGAGCCAAGACCTGCTCAGCCTCGGTGGGGGTGCGGATCTTTCCCGCGGCGACGATGGGAACGGAATACCCGCGCTCTCGGAGATGTTCGCGGATGCTCCGAGCGAGATAAACATGCGTCAAGTCCGGAAACCACCACCACGGACTCATTCGGTGGCCGCTGTATCCCGACATCGGATCAGGGGGCATGTTGGGCGGAGGAGGCGCGGCATCCTCGAATCTACTTCCCGCCGAGACGCTAATATAATCCACGCCCAACCTGGCAAGCCTGCCAGCCACCCGAGTGGATTGCATTAGGGTACTTCCCGAAGCAGTGAAATCTTCCCCGTTGATGCGCGCGCCAACCGGGAAATCCGAGCCCACGGCGTCGCGAACCGACTCGTAGACTGCGATCGGCAGTCGCATGCGGTTGCCCAACTTGCCACCGTAAGAATCGGTTCTTCCATTCGACCGGGACAGGAATGAGGCCAGCGTGTAGGCATGGGCCATGTGAATTTCGATGAAGTCAAATCCGGCGGCAACTGCGCGCCGCGCTGCTTGCGCATGCAGCTGGACTATGACAGGCAGATCCTCGGGCTTAAAGTCCTCGACCTTTTGGCGCCAGCCGCTTCTGGCTATTTTTAAGAAGTGCATGATCTGGATGCCGAGTATCGTTTCCGGGTTTGCCGCACGAACGGACGTGACCAGGTCTCGCAGTCCGTCGGTAAATTGGTCGTCGCTAATTCGCAGGTTGAAGGAGCTGCGCGAAGGGAGAACTACGGCCGCCTCGACAACAATGGAACCGACTCCACCCTTGGCTTCCCGCTGATACCTCTGCTTCAGCGCATCGGTGACTAACCCATCTTCGGTTGCCAGGCCGGAAACCATCGACGTGCGCATGATTCGGTTTGGAAATGTGACTCCCCGCATGGTTATCGGAGTGAACAGATTCGCTTGCGGCATCGTTATTACCTCTCTTGGACGAGCATTACGATCCGAGAAGGGCCCCTCGCCTCATAGACGCGCGAAATTCCTATCTATGCAACTGTTTCCAAGGACTTTTCCTAGATTGGGAAAAAGCCACCTGCCTCCGCCTCGACTCATTTAACTGTTTTCACTTGCTGCGCCTTCCCGGCCAGCTAACGGGTGAAGAAATTAGTTGATCTTACTAGCAACTTTCTTGCCTCTTCTCGCATGACTCTGACTTCGAGCCCGGGGGACGAGGTTGTCCTGCCAATTGAAGCAGTGGCATAAGATTTGCGCAAATTTCAAAAATTCCTATTTTTCAAGCTGCAAAGGAGGTTTCCATGTCCGACTTTTACGCCGTCGGGAAATCGGTAACCCGGATCGATTCCTTGAGTAAAGTTACCGGTGAAGCGGTTTACACGGCCGATGTGATGTTGCCCGGCATGCTCTATGGGCTGGCAAAGCGCTCGCCTCACTCGCACGCCCGCATCGTGCGCATCAACACGGAACGGGCGCAAGCGCTTCCGGGTGTCAAGGCGGTGATTACCGCTGCGGACGTTTCCGACATTCTGCTCGGATTGAGACTCCGTGATATACCGATCCTGGCCCGAGATGAAGTGCGTTTTGTGGGCGAGAAAATCGCAGCCGTGGCTGCGGTCGATGAGGAAACCGCGCGCGAGGCATTGGATCTGATCGATGTGGAGTACGAGGAGTTACCGCACTTGACGGACGTAAACGAGGCCATGAAAGACAAGTCGATCCTCGTGCATAAAGATGTTCACACCTATTCAGGTCTGCCGAAGCCGGTAAAAAATACCAATGTGTTTCTACACGAAACGTACACGAAAGGGGAGACATCTCAAGGATTCGCGCAGGCCGATCTGGTCTTCGAGCACACCTTTACGACTCCCGAGGTTCACCAGGGCTACATGGAAACCCATGCGGCCATGGTCGACATCGCTTCGGACGGCAACATCACCGTCTGGAGCTCGGACAAAGTTCCCTTTCGCGTGCGCAGCTTGATGGCGGAAATCATAGGTGTGCCGATTACTCGGGTTCGGGTCATCCCCAGTTTCGTGGGAGGAGATTTTGGCGGCAAGGGAATGATTTTTGACGAGCCTCTGTGCTACTACCTGGCCCGAAAAGCGGGGCGCCCGGTAAAGATGGTGATGTCGCGCCAAGAAGAATTCTTGGCTGGCAGCCCGCGCCATTCGAGTATCATCCGCCTTAAAGCCGGAGTCAAAAAATCAGGTGAGCTCGTGGCCTGGGAAGCAAGTGCGATCTACGACTCCGGAGCCTATGCGGGCTATAAACCGCAGGTGGGTTTGGGCGGCACAAAGAAACTTGGAGGCACCTATCGCATTCCGCATGTACGCATCGACGGTTATTACGTCTACACCCATACGCTTCCGTGCGGCCACTGCCGAGCGCCTGGAGACCCTCAAGCATCCTTCGCCGTCGAGTCTTTCATGGACATGATCGCCGGGGGTCTCAAAATGGATCCTTTCCAGCTGCGCTGGCAAAACGCCCTGGAGGATGGAGATCTCTCACCCACCGGGGAGCCCTGGAAAGGGATCAATCTGAAAGAAGTCATGGATGCGGCCGTCAAGGCGAGCAGCTGGGGAAAGCCTAAGCCGAACGAGCACTACGGCATCGGCATCGCTTGCGCAGAGCGCCCCACGGGAACGGGAGAATCGAGCGCCGTCGTCATTGTGAACGGAGACGGCAGCGTCAATATCATCTCCGGCTCCTCGGATCCCGGCACCGGCGCGCGTACAATTCTTTGCCAGATCGCCGCCGAGGTGCTCAAGGTTCCGATGGAACAAATCACCATCAATCTCGTCGACACGGATTCAGCCCCTTATGATCAGGGCGCCGGCGGGGGCAGAACGACTTTCGTTGCCGGGCAGTCGGTTTATCGCGCCGCTCTAGAAGTGAAGAGAGAGCTCATTGCGAGCGCCAGTAAGATTTTGCAATGTCCCCCAGAGCAGGCTCAAGAGCTCATCGATGTGCGAGACGGATCTCTTTTCTTAAAGTCGGATCCCAGTAAAAAAGTTTCCTACGGCCAGGCGGTCAGAAACGTGAAAAAATCTCAGATCATGGCCGAGGAGACCTTCGCCAGCAGCGTGATGGAGGATACCTGCTTTGCGACGCACATCGCCGAAGTGCAGGTGGATCCGGAGAGGGGATACGTCGAAGTCAAACGCGTCACCGCCGCCCACGACATCGGATTTGCCATAAACCCGGCAGCCGCCGAAGGGCAAATCGAGGGGGGCATCGTCCAGGGGATAGGTTTTGCTCTCCTGGAAGAAATGCAGCGGGACAAAGGAAAGGTGACTAACCCCACCTTGGCGGACTACAAGCTTTGCACCTCCCGAGATGCGCCGGAGATTGTCACGTTGTTAATCGAAGGGGCGCCTGGGGCGGGTCCGTTTCAGGCGAAGTCGATCGGCGAGCTGCCCACTTGCCCCATTGCCCCTGCGGTGGCAAACGCAGTCTTCGATGCCATCGGTGTGCGCATTTCCGACCTGCCGATTACCGGCGAGAAGATCGTGAAAGCCCTGAAGGAGTCAGGCTTAGCAGCCAACTCCCGTGGCACTGAGAAAGGAGCGCAAACATGAGATTTGAATTATTACAGCCCAAAAGCCTTCAGGAAGCCCTCGATATGAAGAAATCTCATCGGGAGAGCGCGAAGGTCCTGGCAGGCGGCACCGACCTTCTGGTGCTCTTGAAAGATGGAAAGCTCAAAGCGGAAACGGTCATGAGCCTGGGTGGAGTCAGGGAGTTGAATTTCATTCGCAGCGAGAACGGAGGCGGAGTCACGCTGGGCAGTCTTGCGAGCCACGGGGACGTGGCGCTCTCGCCGATTATCCAGCAGCGATATCCGGACCTGGCGGAGGCGTGCTCTCAGGTGGGCGCGATACAAATTCAGAACCTCGGCACCGTCGGGGGGAATATCTGCAATGCGTCTCCAGCCGCCGATGCCGCTCCACCGCTGCTATTGATGGATGCCGTGCTGACGCTCGCAAGCGCGCGGGGCGAGAGAAAGGTGTCGATCAACGAATTCTTTCTGGGCCCGCGCCAAACGGTTCTGGAGCCGGACGAAGTCCTAAAGGAAATTTTCTTGCCGCCAGCGTCCGGCCGGCGGGGCGCAACGTACCTGAAGCTCGGACGGCGCGAGGCGATGGAGATCGCGATCGTGGGAATCGGCGTCGCTGTTCACTTGAATGGCTCGGATCAACTCGTCTCCGAATGCCGAATCGCCATGGGTTCGGTGGCTCCCACGCCGATCCGGGCGCGGCCGGCGGAAGATGTCATCAACAACAAAGAGGTCACCAACGTGCTCATCGATGAGGTTGCCGAGGTTGCCGCCGAGGCGGCCCGTCCGATCTCAGACGTTCGGGGATCTGCGGAATATCGCCTGGATATGATCCGAGTGCTTTGCCGGCGGGCCGTGCAAGCGGCTCTCGAACGAGCACGGAACCAAAAAGTGGAGGGCCGCTCATGAAAATACCTGTGCAACTCAATGTCAACGGCGAGACTTACGACCTTGTCATCGCTCCCTACCGAACTCTGGTCGATGTGCTGCGCGAGGAGGTCCGGCTTACAGGCAGCAAGAAGGGCTGCGATGTCGGGGACTGCGGCGCCTGCACGGTGTTGCTGGACGGCAAGCCGGTGAACTCATGTCTCGTCCTCGCTGCAACGGCACAAGGCAAGGAGATCGTGACGATCGAAGGGCTGGCGAAGAACGGCAAGCTGCACCCGCTGCAACAGGCCTTCATCAAGGAAGGCGCCGTGCAGTGTGGTTATTGTACTCCCGGAGTTTTAATGTCGCTGAAGGCGCTCGTGGATCACAATCCGACACCGACGCCGGAAGAGGTAAAGATCGCCATGGCGGGCAATCTATGCCGCTGCACCGGCTACACCAAGATTTTCAAAGCGGTCGAAACCGCCACGCGGCAGACATAAGCTGTCCGCAAATTGGCCGGGTATCAGCTATAGCTGTGCCTGTCTAAAAATGGCGCTTCAATCGCTAGCACGGAATAAGATAAATTCCGAAGAGTAGCAACTGGGGAATCGAACCGATATCTTATTTCATGCCAGGCCCCCACTCATGATCTCCGCAGGGGGCCCGAGCGCCGGAGAATGCGGCTTGTCGTCGAAGAGCAGGTCGCAGAGTAGGGGAGCCCATTCAAGTATCTCCCTTCCATCCGCTGTCTGCAGCGAAAGCCAGGCTGGCTTGCTGAAATTTACCTCGCTTGAAGCGTGCCTGTAAGGCCAAAACTGGCGGGGGCCTTTCCGAGTCGCAAGGTTTGCGTGTCAGGTGCTTTAAATTTGATCAGAGCGACCCGTTAAATTGCAGCTGCAATTTTGGTATGAATGCGGCCGCCCAAGACGCCAACGCGGTGACTCGGGCGGGGCTAGGAGCGGTGGCCTGCATCCGGTGTATTAGATGGTTTCTTTCATCGCTGGTGCTGCGAAAAGGGTGGATAACATCCAAAATTTTCTTGCCGCGATTCGGGAGGTGGACAGCATCCGGCACCGGACTCGAAGGGAAGCAACTGGGCACTCGCAAGCAGCCCTGCCTTGACGATCAGTTCGGCAGGAAGGGATTCATAAGTCTTGCCATCAACCGTTACAGTTCGGCAGTCTGAGTCGCCGCAAGTCGAACAACACTTACTCTGGCCACTTGTAGCGGACAGCCACCTCTCGAACGGCTCTCCGCCAACCCAAATGCGATTCGACTCGAGCGGGTCCTTGTGGAATGTGGAGAGACTGAGAGCCTCTTTCTCCAGAACAACGCCTATCCCCAGTTCTCCGAGGGAACGCTTTAGTTTCTCCACTGCATCCCCGATCGCTTTTTCGGTTGTGCCACAACGGTCACAGGTTCGCCCGTGTTCGTCCACGAGGCGCTGCCAACGAACCTTCAGTGTCTTCATATCCGTCTCCTTGTAATCGAGTCGTTCTCCGGAAGTGTGCAACCGATCACCACTCCGAGACAAATTGTCGATCCAAATAAACTGTCTCCTCTTTTGTCCCATCTAACTCTGGTCTCAGGTACGGGCTGGCCGACCGCCTTAATTCTCGAACCTACTGGGCCCCGGTTTTTGCTAGAGGCGCGCTTGTTTTGCCGAACAAGTGCTCTTGGAGATAGAAGGCCACGTGAACAAGTCCGATCATGATTGGCACCTCAATCAGCGGACCTATCACCGCAGCGAAGGCGGCGCCGCTGTTAATGCCAAATACGGCGACTGCCACGGCGATTGCGAGCTCGAAGTTGTTACTGGCTGCGGTAAACGAGAGCGTTGCCGTCTTTGGGTAATCCGCCCCAATGCTGTAGCCCATGACGAACGAGACGAGGAACATCAATACGAAATAAATCAAAAGCGGAACGGCAATCCTTACAACGTCCACTGGTAACTGCACGATGAGATCGCCCTTTAGACTGAACATCACCATAATCGTAAAAAGCAAGGCGATCAGCGTGAGCGGGCTGATTCTGGGGACAAAAGTCGTTTGGTACCACTCCTTTCCTTTTGCCCGGATCAGAAAAAGGCGCGTGAGAAAACCGGCGATGAACGGAATACCCAAATAGATAAACACGGTCCAAGCGATCTCGCCGATGGTTATTTCCACGAGGGCGCCGCTCATGCCGAACCAAGTCGGTAGAACGGTAATGAATACCCACGCATAGACGCTGTAAAGGAGCACTTGAAACACGCTATTAAACGCCACTAGCCCCGCGGCATACTCGCTATCGCCCTTAGCCAGGTCGTTCCACACGATGACCATGGCGATACAACGCGCCAAGCCGATTAGAATGAGGCCGGTCATATATTCGGGATAGTCACGCAAAAAAAGGATCGCGAGAACGAACATCAGGAGCGGCCCGATCAGCCAATTTTGCACAAGCGAGAGCCCAAGCACCCGCCAATTACGAAACACGTCTCCTAATTCTTCGTAACGCACTTTAGCCAGCGGCGGGTACATCATCAGGATCAAACCAATGGCAATCGGGATGTTGGTCGTGCCTACCGACACGGCCGTGTTGAATGCCTGCACGGCGGAGGTGAACAAAAAGCCGTTTGCGACGCCGACCACCATAGCCAGGAAAATCCAAACCGTTAGGTACCGGTCCAAACGAGACAGTTTGTCGGCGATGGGGGTCTCGGTTGCCTCTGCTGCCATTTCTTTGTTGATCCTCATTCGACACGTCCTATCTCGGGCGGCGTCGTTCCGAAAACTTTCGAATAAAACCGCACATTGGCGTCGAAATCGTTCGGTGAGACATGCAACTAAAATCGCTTTTGAGAGCGACTCCTTATTCGTTTGGGTTTCCTGGATTTTGCCGGAGCCGAACAACACTTTCCCAAGGCCGTCTCGACGACAGTGAGGCATTTTTCCGGCATCCCCTGGCAACAATTCTGAGTGAGGAAAATCATCAAATCGGCCATGCGCTCGAAGTCTGCCGCATAGTAGATAAACTGCTTCTCTTGACGCGAAGAGATGAGACTCGCACGCGCGAGCTCCTTCAAATGAAACGATAGCGTCGCCCCGGGAACTTTGAGGGCCTTGCCGATGCGGCCGACCGAGACGCCTTCAGGTCCCGCCTCAACCAGCAGGCGATAAACTGAAAGGCGAGTTTCTTGGGCAAGTGCGGCAAGAGCCATGACCGCAGCTTTTAGTTCCACATTTCTATTGTTATCGAAATATAGATTTTGTCAAGATCCCTGGAATTCAAAGCGCGTCATGGACAAGTCGCGCTGGAATTGCCCGGATTTTAGTCCCGCGCGACGTAAAACGTCGTGTGGATTCCGTACAGGGGTAGGCCTAATGAATGGGGTCTGTGCTGGAGATCTGAAAGAAGCTAGGTCTAGTCACGATTATTTTCTTGACAGATGCGACCTGCAGGGAGAATCGTTGGAGCACTTGGAGAGGGCAGCCACATCAATCTTAGCAGATTGCTTTGGAGTGGGTTCCCTGACTCTGATCATTTAAGAAGTCTCTTCACGTTATTTGCCTATCCGATAATCTTGTAGTCTCCCCCGAGGTAGTTGCGGCACAGGTTGACATAGGTGGACGAGCCCATCTTGATCCAGTTCAAAGCCTCTCCGCTGATCTCTTTTTTAACCTTGGCCGGGCTTCCGGCGGCCAGAACCCGCGGGGGAATCTTCGTGTGCGGGACGACGACACTGCCGGCGGCAATCAGCGATTCCTCTCCGATCTCGGTGTTCTCCAAGACGGTCACGTTCATCCCGATGATGGCCGCCCGCCGGATGATGCAGCCCTCCATAATGGCTCCGTGGCCAATCGTGACATCGTCTTCTATTATGCTTGGGGCCTCTCCACAATGAATGACGCAGTTATCCTGGACGCTGGTACGGGCGCCAATGACGATTGGGTTCTCGTTCTGATCTGACCTCAAGACCGCGCCGAACCAGATGCTGGCCTGATCGCCGATAGTGACGTCGCCGATAATAACCGCCGTCGGAGCGATAAACGCCTTTGATGAGATCTTTGGTTTATGCCCTCTGTATTCAATAATCATCAAGCGCTTCCCTTCATGGAATATTTCAAGACGATAGATGAGGGGTCATGAGAAATCAAGTTTAGGTCTTGGCGGGCAGGCTTGTGCCAAAGTCGTCTTGAGCCAGAGCAAAATTCCTCTATATCTCCCTTTACAAAGGGAGGCTTTCAAATCCCTTCTTTGCAAAAAAGGAAGGGGGAATTTTGGGACAGACGAAATCATTGAGGGCGCAAAATTACTTTGAAGTTGTTCTGCTCGGCGCGCGACCTTACCTGGCTGGGCGGCGCGAGGGCAGGTGCACGGTCCGGGGTTAGGATCAGAGAGAAATGCCATGTTGAATCCGTGCAGAGCAGGCGGGCCACTTTGATGAATTCTGCGCCCGTCGTACTGTCGCAGCCAAGCCGTGAATTTAACCGGAATGCAACATTTTTTCAGAGCTGCTCGGCCCGCAAGCCCTACAACCGTGGGCATGCCGATTGGGATTGCAATTGGCAAATCTCGAATTGCAAGTTTGAGATCTGCAATCTGAAGTCTGTCATTCCGAACGCAGCAAGGGCTAGACAGGTCTCGCTGACCGCGTAGTCATGTGAGTTTCCGTCGGTTTGGGGTTAATTTTTTAACGCGAAGTGTTTTGCCGCCATCTCGGCGATCGACTGACCAATGGCGAGGGAAGCGGTGGCGCCAGGTGAAGGAGCGTTCAGTACGTGGATCGCATTGCGGCTTTGCTTGATGACGAAGTCATCGACTAGTGCTCCATTGGCTGAAACCGCTTGCGCCCGTACACCCGACCCGCCCGCAACCAGGTCATCAGCCTTAATTTCGGGGAGCAGTTTCTGTAGCGCTTTGACAAAAGCCCGCTTGCTCAAAGACCGATAGAATTCGCCGCACCCCGTCTGCCAGTACTTTCCCACCATCGCCCAAAACCCTCTGTAGGACAGAGTGCTCCAAAGGTCCCCGATGCTAAGATCGGTTTTATGATAACCCTCTCGGGCGAAGGCCAGCACGGCGTTAGGGCCGGCCTCGACGCCGCCGTTGATCATGCGCGTAAAATGAACCCCCAGAAATGGGAAAGCGGGGTCGGGAACGGGATAAATGAGGTTCCGCACCAGGTGGTGTTTCTCCGCTGTCACTTGGTAATACTCGCCGCGAAAAGGAATGATTCGGTGCTCCTCCGCCGGCGCTTCGCCATCGCCGGTACCCATTGTTTTGGCGATCAGATCGGATTGGAGGCCGCAGCAGTTGATCAGATGGCTCGTGCGGTAATCTCCACTGGCGGATTGGATGATGATCTCGCCCCGGCCTTTGATGATTCCAATGGCTCGGCTTGAAGTGCGGATCTCGCCCCCAGCCGCGCGGATCTCGTTAGCATAGGCTTCGGCGACCCTGGTGTAGTCAATAATACCCGTTGCCGGCACGTAGAGCGCTTTGACGCCGGCGGCGTTGGGTTCGATCTCTCTAAGCCGTTCGGGGCCGATCATCTCCACCCCTTCAAGTCCGTTGGCTACGCCGCGGCGATGAAGCTCCTCGAGGCGCGGCAATTCTTCGTCCGAAGTGGCCACGATCACCTTGCCGCAGAGTTCATAGGGAACGGCATGTTGAGAGCAGAACTCTAGTAGAGCCTTGCGCCCTGCGACGCAGGTTCGGGCTTTCAGCGATCCCGGCTTGTAATAGATCCCCGAGTGGATGACCCCGCTGTTGTGACCGGTCTGGTGGCATGCGATTCGAGGTTCCTTCTCCAGGATCAGTAGCGCCGTGCGCGGATAGGCCTTAGCGATTCTCATCGCTGTGGCCAAGCCAATAATCCCTCCGCCGAGAATCGTGAGATCATATGATTGAGTCATCGCCTCATCCGAGTCGCAATTTTAAACCATGTCCTGTCATGAGTCCCAGCACCGTGGATACAGCGGATCGGTCAACCGAGTCAAGGCAAAATCAGATCTGCCTCTTAACTACCGGCGTTCGCCCCATGAAAGTGAGCTCGTTATCGAGCTCACAAAAAAATCCTTCCCCAGCCCAACATGATGTTTTTTCAAGCCGAGTTTGCCGCTTACGTTCTTCGCATTGATCGCTGCTGCAGGCGCACCGACTTTGATGGCATAAAAAGGCGACGGTCTGTCATGAAAGAGACCGTCAGATAGAAATGCCGGGGCAATCGCGGCGACGGTGTAGTGGGGAACGGATGAAATTGGATATTAGTGTTTGACGCTATTGACGTCGGCTTGTTTTTCTTTAAGTCTCCGAATTAGTTCTTCGTAGGAAGAATTGTTGATGACCCGGTTGAACTGGGAGCGAAAATTATTGACCATACTGACATTCTCGATAACGACGTCGTAGACCTTCCATTCGTTGCCGACCAATCGGGACTTGTAGTCAATAGTGAACTCCTGCCCTTTGCTGGTAATGATCCTGCTGTTGACCTCGGCGTAGCTGCCGTCCAGCTTTTCGCCCAGGTAAACAATTTTCTCATCCGTGTAAGATTCGATCGTGTCGCTGTAAGCTCGCTCGAGCAGTTCCGTAAACAAGCGGACGAATTCTTCCTGTTCTCTCGGGGTACGGCGGCGCCAGTTGCTACCGAGGGAACGCTTGGCCATCTCAGCGAAATCAAAGCGCGCGAATAAAATCTGTCTTAGCTGCTCACGACGCTCAGTTGCCTTTGCCGCAGTTTTGAGCCGCGGATCCTTAAGCACGACCAGCGCTTTGTCCACCGTCATCCTAATCTGGTCTGTAGCGCCGCCAGCTAAACATAGAGAGGGTAATATCAGTGGAACGACGATGAAAAACCAGCCGACAAATTTGGATGAGCCCCGTCCATTATGAGACATTTTTGCCCTATTTTTCTGGCTTCGATGTTAGATCTCCGCCCACAACCTTGCCAATCAAATCCGTAATGTCCGGCGGTGATTCGGTATCACGAATTTTCCCACCGGGCGAGATTATTTTATCCGAAGCCCCAGGGCTGATCAATATAAATTTATCGCCGATAAGCCCCCGTGCCCGCACAGAAGCGATGACGTCCTCCTGCAACTTAACCTGCGGCTCCACGCGCAAGGTAACGCGGGCGTTGTCGTCCACCAACCCGATGGATTCAACCTTGCCGACTCTGACGCCGGCAATTTCAACAGGGTCACCGATTTTGAGTCCCGCCACGGAGGCAAAATCAGCGAAAACCGCGTAGCCCGTGTTGCCGAACAACTCCAGTTTCCCGAGGTTTATGGCTAAATAGCCAAGGCATACGATTCCCAGGAGGACAAAGACGCCGACGAGTATGTCAGTTCGTGATTGATTCACTTTTACTTCTCCTAAAGGACTTGAATCGGACCCTCAGTCTTTCCCTGAATAAACTGTTGCACAACCGGATTTTGAGAGGCGCGGAAACTCTCCGGCGGGCTTACCTCCTCGATGACCCCGTTGGCGAGCATAGCGATGTGGTCAGAGATGTCAAAGACCTGGGGGATCGTGTGGCTGACGAGAACTCCCGTAAAACCAAAAGCTTCCTGAGTTCGCGCAATGAGTTGATGGATGCTGGTTGCCAGGACTGGATCCAAGCCGGTTGTAGGTTCGTCAAATAAAACGATCTCCGGGTCCATAATCAAGGCGCGGGCTAGCCCGGCCCTTTTTTTCATTCCACCACTGAGTTCCGCAGGAAGTTTGGTCCCCATTCCGCCCAGCCCCACCTGTTCCAATCGCTCCTCGACTTTTTTCGCAATCTCGCTTTCCTTCGTTTTGGTTTTCTCCCTTAAGGGAAAGGCGACATTGTCAAATACGGTCATAGAATCAAGCAGTGCCGCACCCTGGAAAAGAACCCCAAACTTTCCGCGAATCTCGTAGAGTTCCTTTTGGCGCAGTTTGGTTAAATCGACTCCGTCCACGAAAACTTCACCACGGTCGGGCAGCATGAGGGCGTTGAGGTGCTTTAGCAGGACTGTTTTCCCACAACCGCTCGTTCCCACGATCGTCGTGATCTTCCCGGTCGCAAACTCGAGGTTTACCCCGTTGAGGACTCTTTGCCTCCCAAAGCTTTTGTACAGATTGGTGACCCTGATCATTAAATCACAGCATGATTGAAGTCAGAAAATAATCCCACACGAGGATGATAACAAAAGATAGGACTACCGACTCAGTAGTTGCCTGGCTAACGCCGGTAGCCATGGGGGGCGCGTGAAATCCTTTGTAGCAACAGATCCAGGTGATGATCAGACCGAACCAAACGGATTTGACAAAACCGCTGTAGACATCGTTGAAAACTACGCTGTTCTCGATGCCGGCAAAGAAGCTACCCGAACTGACGCCTAAAAGCCCGACACCGACTAAATAAGACCCATAAATACCTACGGAATCGAATATAGCAGTGAGCAAAGGCATTGCGATGAGACTGACAATAATACGAGGAGAAACTAAATATTTGACGGGATTAATGGCCATGGAATAAAGCGCATCGATCTGCTCCGTAGCGCGCATCGTTCCGAGTTCCGCAGCCATCGCAGAGCCCGTTCGCCCCGTCACCATAAATGCTGACAGAACCGGACCCAGTTCACGCAACAGGCCTAGGGCCGTCGCCGACCCGAGCCAGCTTTCGGCATTGAACTTCCTTAGGCTATAGTAGCCTTGAAACCCCATGACCATACCGGTGAAAAATCCGGACAAGACGACAACCGAGAGCGAATCCAAACCAATCGTCTTGATGTGATAAATAATAAGCCGAATTTTAGCTGGGGGGCGAAAGGCCAATAACACGGCCGTGATCAGGAAGAGAAACATTTTCCCCAAACCCGCTAACTGGTCAAGTGTAAAGCGGCCGGTTTGGCCAAGTAAATTCACCATGGTTTGTGTTGAAGAAGTCCGAGACATTTGGATTTAAATATAGAAAAGTGTTCATGTTTGCAAGGCGACCATTGAGGCAACCCGCGCGTGGGAGAAAATGCCAGCAGGGTCATACTTCAAGACCGCATCCGCTGCAAAATCATCCTGGGGGATAAGCTGTGCTGCAAAAGAATGATGAAACCGTAGATGCGCTGTTCGGCGGAAAAATCAAAATTGTTCAAAGCCGTGAGGGTTATCGGGTCTCTATCGATTCAGTCTTGCTGGCCCATTTTGCTGCCGTGCGCGGCGGAGAAAAAGTAATGGATTTGGGCACGGGGAACGGTGTTCTTTCCCTGATTCTGGCCTTCCTGTATCCATCGTTGTCGATTACGGCGGTGGAGCTTCAGAAAGGCATGGTTGCGCGAGCCGCTGAGGGTGTGCGGCTAAATCGATTTGACAGGCAAGTGCGCATCGCTTGTCTTGATGTGTGTGCGGTGCCGGATCATTTTGCGCCTGAGAGCTTCGAAGTCGTGGTCAGTAATCCACCTTACCGTCCTTCCAGCAGTGGTCGCCTAAGCAGGAATTCAGAAAGGCAGATTGCGCGCCACGAGACCAAAGCCACGCTGCAGGATTTTGTCCGGTCGGCTGCTTACCTTTTGCCTCCAAAGGGAAGACTGGCGCTCATCTACTCTGCGCTGCGTTGCGTCGACATGCTGACGGCAATGCGGTCGAACAAGATTGAACCCAAACGCTTGAGAATGGTTCATTCTTTCGTTACTGGCGAGGCGACGATGGTGTTGGTTGAAGGCGTCAAGGGCGGACGGGCGGGAATAGAGATTCTTGCGCCGCTCGTGGTCTATGAGCAGAAAAGTGTTTATACGGCGGAAGTACGACGCATGTTGGACGGGGTTGGCGCGAAGCCGTCTGCCGCGCCGCCGCGGTAGCGGAGTTGTGGGCGGGTGGGATTCGCGCCATAACGAGTCATCGGATGTTGCGATTTAGCTTTTCCTGCGGCGACGAGAGTAGCTGTTCAGCAGCCTTTGAAAGGCTTTGCGAATATCGGGATCCCGGATGGAGTCGAGAAATTGCGCGTCCAATTGGGCTTCGGCGGCAACTGTTTCTTCGCTTCTGCCAAGATGTGCTGGTTGTCTTTCGGCTGCGGCCTCGACCCGGCCTACGACGAAGAAAATCTTTCTGACGATATCCGCCCCGAGCTTCTGATTGAGCTTCTCCACGATCATGTCTTTCATAAACTGCAACTGCTGCATCCAAACAGGGCTGGTTACCTGCACAAACAGAGTCCCGTTACGTATCTTTTCGGGCTGTGCATTGCGCGCGACGGTTGCACCTACGACGTCGTTCCAAATCGGCCAGACGCCGTATTCGTCTAGCCGACCGGAGAGATCGAAGCGCCTCAAAGATTGCTCCAGAACGGCGCCGATTCGTTCGATTTGTCTGTCTTTGCGGGCCATCGGGTTTAGCTGGAGGGCAGTCTAGCAAAAATCGATTCGCTACTCCACGGGTTTTCTTGTCATCATCCGTCCCCTTCGGGCGGCAAAAGAGCAAGAAAATCAAAGGCATTCCCAGGCGGCAAAATTTTTCTTGACAAAATTCTTCAAAACCTTTACCAATACAAAATCTAGTACATTCCCTTAATTTAGCATACTATATATTGAAGATTTGTCCGGGAAGGGGGAGAGGGCACGATGGCTACCATAAAGTCACAAGTGACCGATTTTAGTGCCAGCCATGAGGATTTGGGGCGGAAAACCGGCATAAGTGTAGAGCGCTTTTTCACCCAGGCGGGGGTGAGCCCCTATGATGAAATAGAGTGGGAGCTGCGTGTCGCGTCAATCACTAACGAAAAGGGCAAAGTCGTTTTTGAACAGGCGGAGGTCGAGATTCCAAAGGCGTGGTCGCAGATGGCCACCAATGTCGTGGTTTCAAAGTACTTTCGTGGCCCACTGGGTAGCCCTCAACGGGAGTACAGTGTACGCCAGATGATCGGGCGCGTCGTCGATACGATCACCCGATGGGGCAGGAAAGACGGATACTTTGCCAGCGAAAAGGATGCGCTGACCTTCCAAGATGAATTGACGCATATTCTGGTGAATCAGAAAGCCTCTTTTAACAGCCCGGTTTGGTTCAACTGCGGCATCGAAGAAAGGCCGCAGTGTTCGGCCTGTTTCATTTTATCGGTGGATGACACCATGGAGTCGATCTTGGATTGGTACCGCAAGGAGGGCATTATCTTCAAAGGCGGCTCTGGGTCTGGTGTCAATCTGTCCAAAATCCGCTCGTCAAAAGAGCAATTGGCCGGGGGTGGCACGCCATCGGGCCCGGTGTCGTTTATGAAGGCCGCCGACGCCTCTGCCGGTGTCATCAAGTCGGGGGGAAAGACGCGGCGGGCGGCAAAGATGGTGGTGCTCAATGTGGACCACCCGGATATTGAGGAATTCATCAAATGCAAGGTTGAAGAAGAAAAAAAGGCATGGGCGCTGATCGAGGCCGGATACGATGCAAGCTTGGATGGTCCAGCCTATGGCAGTGTCTTTTTCCAAAATGCCAACAACTCGGTTCGTGTCACCGACGAGTTTATGCAGGCAGTGGATGAGGACCGGGAGTGGAAAACTCGCTATGTCACATCAGGAGAGGTCTGCGGCACATACAAGGCACGGGATCTCCTCCGCATGATAGCGGAAAGCACCTATTTTTGCGGCGATCCAGGAATGCAATACGATGGTACGATCAATGACTGGCATACCTGCTCGAACACGGCGCGAATTAACGCTTCCAATCCCTGCTCCGAATATATGCATCTTGACAATTCTGCCTGTAACCTCGCGTCCTTGAATCTGCTGAAGTTTCTGCGCGAGGACGGGGTGTTTGATACCGAAGCCTTCCAGCGTGCGGTGGACGTCATTATCTTGGCGCAGGATATTTTGGTCGACAATTCTTCCTATCCGACCCAGGAGATCGCGGCTAACGCCAATGCCTTTCGCGAGCTGGGCTTGGGGTACGCCAATCTCGGGGCGCTGCTGATGTCACTGGGTTTGCCCTACGATTCCGATGCGGGCAGAGCCTATGCGGCGGCGGTGACCGCGCTGATGTCGGGAGAAGGATATTTACAATCGGCGCTTGTTGCCGCGGCGACGAAGCCTTTTGCCGGTTTCGATGTCAACCGCCAGCCTATGCTGCGCGTGCTCAACAAGCATCGCACCCAAGCCTACAAAATCTCCCCGTCCCATGTGCCGTTGGATTTGCTCACGGCGGCCAGGGAAGCGTGGGATCAAGCTTGTACCGAAGCCGAGAACCATGGGGTGAGGAATTCTCAGATTTCCGTGCTGGCGCCAACGGGGACCATCGCCTTTATGATGGACTGCGATACCACTGGAGTCGAGCCAGATATCGCCCTAATCAAATACAAAAAGCTGGTCGGCGGTGGACTCTTGAAAATCGTTAACAACACCGTGCCGCGTGCGCTCAGGCGCCTTGGTTATGACGTCAGACAGATTCAAGAGATCGTCGAACACATTGACGAGCACGAAACCATCGAGGGGGCGCCGCACCTCAAAGACGAAGATCTGGCGGTGTTTGATTGTGCCTTCAAGCCGGCCAACGGCAGTCGGTCTATTCATTACATGGGGCACGTGAAGATGATGGGGGCGGTCCAGCCGTTCATCTCTGGCGCCATCTCCAAGACGATCAATATGCCCACGGACATCACCGTCGACGAAATCATGCTGGCCTATGTGGAATCCTGGAAGCTCGGACTTAAAGCCGTGGCGATTTACCGTGATGGCTCGAAGCGAACCCAGCCGCTTAATACCTCCAGGGAAAAGCAAGACAACAAAGTTGCTGCGAGCGACGCCAAGGAGCCTCGACCTCTGCGGCGCAAACTTCCCGATGAGAGAAAATCCATTACGCACAAGTTCGATATCGCGGGTCATGAGGGCTATATCACGGTCGGTATGTACGAAGATGGGCAGCCTGGAGAGATCTTTATCACTATGTCTAAGGAAGGCTCGACGATTTCCGGGCTGATGGATTCCTTCGCAACGGCGATCTCGATGGCCCTGCAGTACGGTGTTCCGTTGCGAGTTTTGGTGGACAAGTTCAGCCATATGCGGTTCGAGCCGTCTGGGTTCACTAAGAATCCTGACATCCCGATGGCGAAGTCAATTATGGACTATATTTTCCGCTGGCTCGCGACGAAGTTTCTCGATGGCGACGCTCAGGAAGAAGTCGGCATCGTACAGCACGAACCGCGGGACGCGGGTCGTGCCAAGAAAGTCGTTCCCATCGCCTCTCAGGCGCCGCGGGGGGGGGCGCCGGTCTCGAGCATCAGCAGTGTTACAAGTCTGTATCAGCAAGATGCTCCGCCATGCCCTGACTGCGGTGCAATCATGATTCGCAGCGGGGCCTGTTACAAATGCATGAATTGCGGGGCGGTCAGCGGTTGTTCATGAGGCAGTTTCCCCAATAGCGGCAGCCAATCTAGCATCGGCAGCTCCGGCCCGATTTCGCACAGCTCCAGCGCATCGGCCTGCGCGGCGTGGTCGCCACTGGTCCCGGTGATGAAGTGGATTTTGTCAGCCGTTGTTTTTTCCCGAAGCTGGGCATCAATGAAGATCCGGTGACCGGGTCGGCCCACTGTGAACTCGCTCCCCTGTGGAGCGAAAGGCTGGGACGCCGGCGGCTGAGAGCCCGCCAGCTCTCCAAGCGGGGCGGCCT